>SBBS01000087.1 GCA_005239605.1 bacterium
CTTGCGTGAGCCCTGCTAGCGCTTCAAAATTTTCACCGGCGCCCCATCTCATATTTCTGAAATTTCACTCTAAAATTTATTAAGGGACAGGTCTAATTTTTTACATTTTTACATATTTCTGTATGCGCTCAACCATCTGCTTCATGGAAATCTGGTTTTTCATGACATAATCCGTGGCGCCCAGATTCATCGCTTTTTCCACATCTGATTCCTGCCCCAAATTAGAAACTACCACGATCGGAATATCGCTGAATGTTTTATCTTTCCGTAATTCCTCCAGCACCTCAAAACCGTTCTTTAGCGGCATGACAAGATCAAGTAAAATGAGGTCGGGGCGCATTTTCTGCGCCTTTTCAATCGCCTCAAAACCGTCTAGAGCGTTTTCAACCAAAAAACCGGCGCGTGTAAGACCGTCCTTATACGCCATCCCCACAAAATTGTCGTCCTCGACGAGAAGTATTGTTTTCTGTGTTTTAGCTTTCAACATAGATTATGCGCGCTCCTTTCGCGCCGCGCGCGCATGCTCTAAGACGCGATCTATGACTTCCTGCATGCTGAACTGGCTTTTAATGAGATAATCAATCGCGCCAAGCGCGTGCGCCCGATCCACATCGCGCTGTTCGGCCAGAACTGAAAGGACTACAATGGGAATATGCTGATAATTCTCTTTCTTGCGGCGAATATCCTCAAGCACCTCAAAACCGTTCTTTAGCGGCATGACAAGATCAAGCACAATGATATCCGGCTGTACATCCTGCAGCATGTTCTCGGCTTCTGCGCCGTCTGCGGCCGCAATGACCGTAAATCCCGCTTTTTCGAATCCGTCGCGGTATGCGCGGCTCAGGAGTTCATCGTCTTCAACCAAAAGAAGCACCCCTTTTGATAAAGTTTCTTGTGTTTCCATAGATTATAGAAATTATCTTATAATTAATTGCTTGCCGACAGGGATGGTTACGGTAAACGTGGTTCCGTTTCCCGGCTGCGAATCAAACGAGAGCGTTCCTCCCCATGCTTCCGTTATCATTTTGGCCACATATAATCCTAATCCCGACCCGTCGCTTTGGATTTTGCGGGCATTGTCAGCGCGGAAAAACTTGGTAAAGATGTGTTTTCTATCTTCGTTTGAAATGCCGATTCCTTTATCTTTTACATGAATTGCGTAAGCCGCGCGGTCCGTTTTTTTCTCAAGTTGTATTATAACATGGCACGAATTTTTAGGTGAGTACCGCATGGCATTCTCCAATAAATTCATGATCACCTGGCTTAACAAACTTGCGTCTATCGGTATGGCGTCGAACAATTCCGCGGGCTCATTGAATATAAGAGCGCACATGCGCTTGTTGGCGAGAGACGTCAATTCTTTCACTATTTGCCGAATGAATGCCGCAAGATCGACCAGTTTTGGCTGAATGCGTATTGCGCCAGCCTCCAGACGGGACACATTCAGCATTTCATTTACCAATTTTATCATACGCTCGGTCGACGTGCGCAATAGCCGCACATATTCGCGCCGCCGGGTTTCCGATAGGGTATCGGCATCTTGATCCAGCATTTCTGCAAAAAGTTTAACGGCAGTAAGGGGTGTTTGCAGCTGATGCGAAGCCACCGAAACAAAATCGCTTTTTGCCTGATCTGCCCGCACCTCATCTGCCGCATCGCCAAAAAGAATAACCATGCCTCTTACTGCATCTGCCGAAAGCAGCGGCGTGACAACCATGGTAATGGGAAACATTTTGCCTATTCTATTCTCGCAATAAATATGATCCCACGTATGCACGCGCGTAATGTCTAGTTTCATCAAATGCTCAACCGGCCAGGGCAACTTCTCATTATGCGTCACGCGGTATAATTTTAATAATTCGCCGACTTGCATTCCAAGCGCTTGCTCCGGCGCAATGCGCAGCAGAATACCACCCATCTGATTCAGCGCCTCCACGCGCTGTTTATTATCAATCACAATGAGTCCTTCGGCCATAGACGAAAAAACAGCGCTTAGATCTTCCGAATCTAGTGCGGTTTTGCTGTTTTTGCGCAACTTCATATACTTTCCATTGTATAAACACCGTGCAAGAAATACTAGACCTGTTGCGTAATAACCATCTGTGAGACACTTCATACATGATACAACACAGGTACTGTCAACAATCACTGTGTAAAGCTGTTGACAAACGAGGTATGCGGCGCGAGTCGGATCTGGTTCTACGCGACCCGATGCAGGCTCGGCGTTAGTTGATAATGATTGTTAATGAATCCCATGGCGGCAGAAATGTAATTGGCGGCAATCCATTAGACCTGTCCCTTAATAAATTTTAGAGTGAAATTTCAGAAATATGAGACGGGGCGCCGGTGAAAATTTTGAAGCGCCAGCAGAGCTAACGCAAGAAATTTTCACCAAGCCCCGGCCGGATTTCGGGAATTTTTAGCCGAAAATTTATTAAGGGACAGGTCTAATATACAGATGGCCGGAGTTTCTTTATTGAAAAAGAGGAATTGGAAAAATTCCTAGATAACATCGCCATTTCCGGCAGCAAATACATGCCGGATTTATTTTTTCGCTTTTCGCTTGAATTTCAAAAAATCTTTTACCTTAAAGGAAAAC
>SBBS01000095.1 GCA_005239605.1 bacterium
AATTTTGAAGCGCCAGCAGGGCTCACGCAAGAAATTTTCACCAAGCACCGGCCAGATTTCGGGAATTTTTAGCCGAAAATTTATTAAGGGACAGGTCTATTATATTTTAACTTTATTATCATGATTGAATCATTCGCTATAATTGTATCTCTTATTGCTATCCTGTATGCTCTGTGGCTTAAGTGGTCTATTCAAAAAGCTGATGCCGGTTCAGACGACATGCAAGAGATAGCGCAGGCCATAGAGGAGGGTTCGCGCGCGTATTTAAAGCGCCAGTACAAAGTGGTGTTTGTTGTTGCGATTGCAATGGCCGGATTTCTTGCGGTGTTTTTTGATCGCATGACGGCAGCCGGTTTTTTGTTGGGCGCGGTTGCTTCCGCGCTTGCGGGATATGTGGGCATGACAACGGCGGTTCGCGCGAATGTGCGCACGGCCCAAGCCGCCCGCGCGGGCGTTTCTTCCGCGTTTCGCCTTGCGTTTAAGGGCGGGGCGGTTACGGGGTTTTTGGTGGTGGGGCTTGGGCTTCTTGCGGTTACAGGGCTTTGGAAATTTGCGGAGAGCATTCCTGCGCTTGTTGGTTTGGGATTCGGCGGCTCGCTCATTTCTGTTTTTGCGCGGCTTGGCGGCGGCATTTTTACAAAAGGAGCAGATGTGGGCGCTGATTTGGTGGGGAAAGTGGAAGCAGGCATTCCGGAGGATGATGCGCGCAACCCAGCCGTTATTGCCGACAACGTGGGCGATAATGTGGGGGATGATGCCGGCATGGCGGCCGATCTTTTTGAAACATATGTGGTAACGCTGGTTGCCGCGATGATTTTGGGGGTTGCCATTTTTGGGAGTATTGATGCCGCTGTAATGTATCCGCTTCTTTTGGGTTCTGTTTCCATTCTTGCTTCTCTGGCGGGCGCGTTTGCGGCGCGCATGTCTCCCAATGGGTCTATTATGGGCGCTCTTTATAAAGCGCTCGGGGTTGCTGTTGTGCTGTCTGCGGTTCTATTTGTCCCGGTAACGCAATCGGTGGCAGTTATTCCGGGCAATACAGCTTCTTTTGATTATTTCGGCGCACAAAAAAGGATTCCGGCAACATGGACTGACATGTATTACGCCGCTCTTATCGGCCTTGCGATAACAGTACTTATGGTTCTCATTACGGAATATTACACGTCAAAACGGTTTCGGCCGGTGCGTTCCATAGCGGATGCTTCCCATCAAGGGGGAGCGGGCACGAATGTTATTATGGGTCTTGCGGTTGGCATGGAGGCGGTCGTTTTGCCGGTTATTGTTATAGCGCTTGGCATGTTGTTTGCTTTTGGTTTCTTCGGGCTCTACGGCGTTGCGATTGCGAGCGTTGCGATGCTTTCGCTTACCGGCATTGTGGTGGCGATTGACGCATTTGGCCCCATTACGGATAACGCGGGGGGAATTGCCGAGATGGCTGGGTTGCCGGCCGACGTGCGCGAGGTTACAGATGCGCTGGATGCGGTTGGCAACACCACAAAAGCGGTTACCAAAGGGTATGCCATTGGGTCAGCCGGGCTTGCGGCATTGGTATTGTTTGCGGCATACACAAAGGAACTTGCGGCTTTGGGCGCGGATGCGGTATTTCAGTTGGCGGATCCATACGTTATCATTGGTATCTTTTTTGGCGCCTCGCTTCCGTATCTTTTCGGATCGCTTGCGATGCGCGCGGTTGGAAAAGCGGCGGGCAGTATTGTGGAAGAAGTGCGCCGGCAATTTCGAGAAATCCCCGGCATTATGGAACGCGCCGCGAAACCCGATTACGCGCGCGCGGTTGACATTGTTACCAAAGCCGCGCTTAGGCAAATGATTGCGCCCGCGTTGCTGCCAATTTTGGTTACTATAGCGGTTGCATTTCTTTTTGGCGCGGCAGGTCTTGCAGGGCTTCTTATCGGCGTTATCACGTCGGGTCTGTTTGTGGCGCTTTCCATGACATCAGGGGGCGCTGCCTGGGATAACACCAAGAAATTTATTGAAGAAGGAAATTACGGCGGCAAAGGTTCTCCCGCGCATGCCGCCGCTGTTATCGGGGATACAGTTGGCGATCCCTACAAAGACACTGCCGGCCCGGCCATAAACCCCATGATTAAAGTGGTGAACATTGTGGCATTGCTGTTGGCGCCGTTTCTGGTTTTGTAAGCATGTCCTCATCATGGTAAAAAAATCCGCTCGGAGATGCTCCGCGCGGTTTTTGTGTTGCAGACGAATTTATCAATTATATTCGTCTTCCAGTATTTTAATTACTTCTTCCGATAATATATATCGGTCGCTGCCATCTTGCGCAAAGTTCCACGCAAGATCATTTTCAATATCATCCACACTTTCATCTACCTCGGGTACCAGGGGTCCCGAGGTTTCGTAGTCAAGACCTAAACTGGAGAGGATATGCACAACGCCTTCCAGCTCTTCTTTCCGTTTTTGGGCCTGGAGCTCATATATGCGCTTGGCGCTTTCTTTTATCAACTCAAGCGCACGTTCCGCGGTTATTTCTACGCGGCCGTCTTGACCCATTGCGCTTTCATTACTCATAAAGAACCTCCTCTAAATTTTTTCTCTTCTCATATAAGCTAAAGTGTGCCCCTTTGTCTAGACAACTAACTGTGTATAAGTCCTGCGGCGGAATTTGACTGGTAACGTTCGATCTTGCGTAATATGTATTATATTTTGTGTGAGTAGTTTGTACTTTGGGATAAAATTTCCACTTACCAAGTACTCAAAATTTCCACTTCGTGAAAATTTTATGAGCCGGAGAGAGGACTCGAACCTCCAATCTCTGCTTTACGAAAGCATTGCTCTGCCATTGAGCTACTCCGGCTCAGGCAAGGGTGGGCGGGCTTGCTAGATGAATTATATCGGCCTCTATACCAGCAATGCAAGAAAAATTATCATATATTCACGGTTTTGTCATCTTGTATGGCGAATTTTTTAAATTTATGGTACAATCAGCAAATGAACGATCTTACAGAACGAGTTCGTGTATTGGCAGATACGATCCCTCCGTTACGGGACCGTCTTTGACGTTGCGGCGAAAAAAGAAGAGATTTTGCGGCTGGAGCATGAAACGCAGCAAGCAGGGTTTTGGAATGATCAAAAACATGCGGCGGATATAACAAGCGAGCTGGCGTTGCTTAAAGAAACGGTTGCGTTTTGGGACGGTTTGTTGGGAGAAATCCATGAACTTGCCGAGCTTGTTGCGGTGGCGGGGAATGATTTGTCATTGCGGGAAGAGCTGGAGAAAAAGATTACTGATTTGGAAACACGCTACCGCGCGGCCGAAACCGAACTTTTGTTTTCCGGTAAGTACGACAGGGGCAATGCGACTGTTTCCATTCAGGGGGGCGCTGGCGGCGAAGATGCCGAAGACTGGGCGCGTATACTGCTGCGCATGTATCATCGCTATTGTGAACGGCGCGGCTGGCAATTGATTGAACTTCATAAGCATGAAAACGAAACCGGCGGCATCAAAAATGCAACGTTTGAAGTTGATGGAAAGCGCGCCTATGGGTACTTGAAAGGAGAACAAGGGGTGCATCGGCTGGTCCGCATTTCGCCGTTTTCGGCAAAAAAACTCCGACATACCTCGTTTGCTTTTGTGGAAGTGCTGCCTGATATTGGAGATGCGCCTGAAATTGAAATTCCACCGGAAGATCTTGAAGTGGAGTTTACGCGCTCCGGCGGCAAAGGCGGGCAGAATGTGAACAAACGCGAAACTGCCGTACGGATTACTCACAAGCCAACAGGCATTGCGGTTCGGGTGGAAACGCAACGTTCACAGGGGCAGAATCGCGAACGCGCCATGAGCATGCTGAAAGCGAAACTCTGCCAATTGCGGGAACTTTCGCATAAAAAGGAGATAGCAGAATTAAAAGGCGCTAAAATAGCAATTGAATGGGGAAGTCAGATACGTTCGTATGTGTTTCATCCGTATCAGATGGTAAAGGATCATAGAACGGGTGTGGAGACATCGCAAGTAGATAAGATATTAGATGGAGATATTGATGAATTTGTGGAGGCGGAATTAAGTTATAAGGCATAAGATATAAAGTGTAAAGAAACGTGGTTCCATGGAGAGTTTTCAGGAATGGATTCATTCGTTCATTACATGATAAACAGTGATAATTTTACTTAAACCTTATATCTTAACCCTTATATCTATTCTAGCATGATTTTTTTTGATAACGTTTCAAAAATATACAATGATAATTCTATTGCGCTTGAAGGTGTGACTTTTTCTGTTGAGCCGGAGGAATTTGTTTCGGTGGTGGGGCAGTCGGGCGCGGGAAAAAGCACACTGCTTCGGCTGCTGCTGGCGGAAGAGCGGCCCACGGAGGGAACAGTGTTTTTTGACTCGGTTTCGGTACATGATCTGCGGCGCAAAGATCTTATGCATGTGCGGCGCCGCATTGGCACGGTGTTCCAGGATTTTCGATTGCTGAGCCATAAGAATTCCTATGAAAATATCGCTTTTGCTATGGAGGTGGCAGGGCAGTCGGATGATGTCATTCATGCGGATGTTCCGCAGGTGTTGGAGCTGGTGGGGCTTGTGGACAAGGCGTGGAATTTCCCGCATGAGCTTTCGGGCGGCGAGAAACAGCGCGTTGCCATTGCGCGCGCTATCGTTAACCGGCCTGATGTGGTTATCGCAGACGAGCCAACAGGAAATCTTGATCCTATAAACACATGGGAAATTGTAAAATTGCTCGGGAAAATTAACGAACTGGGAACCATTGTGGTGCTTGCCACGCACAATCGCGATATTATCAATGCGTTGGGCAGGCGCGTGATAACATTAGAAAAAGGAAAAATCGTTCGCGACGAACAAAAAGGGCGTTATGTGTTAAAATAAAAAAAGATTTGTAATTCGTAATTAGAAAAAAATTATTGGTATGATGATAAATCTAAAACGCGTTATAAAAGCAGGCATCATAAGTTTTTGGCGAAACGGATGGGTTTCGTTTGCCACGATTCTTATCATGGTGCTCACTTTGTTTGTGGTGGGAGGATTGATTCTTTCAAATGTTATTTTAACTTCGGTGCTCGCTTCTCTGGAAGATAAGGTTGATATCACGGTATATTTTCGTTTAGATGCGCCGGAGGAGGAAATTCTTTCTGTGCGCGAGTCGCTTGAAGGCCTGGGAGAAGTGGAAGAAGTGGAATATATATCTCGCGCGGAAGCGTTGGAACAATTTCGCAATCGGCATCAGGAAAACGCCCTCATTACGCAGTCGCTTGAAGAACTTGGAGATAACCCACTGGGCGCGAGTTTAAATATACACGCGGCGGATCCATCTCACTACAAAGCGATTAGTAATTTTCTTGAAGCAAACGTGCTTTCGGGTATACTGGATAAAATAACATACCATCAAAACGAGCTTGTAATTGATCGGCTGTCTTCTATTTTGCTGACATCCCGCCGCATAGGCATTGCGGCCAGTCTCTTGCTCGTTGGTATTGCGTTTTTGGCGGCGTTTAATACTATTCGCATGGCGATTTACACAAGCCGCGAGGAGATTAAAGTTATGAAATTAGTAGGCGCTTCCAATTGGTACACCCGCGGGCCGTTTGTGGTGGAGGGGTTTTTGCATGGTTTGTTTGGGAGCGTGATCGCCTTGCTTATATTCTTTCCTCTTACCTATTGGCTGGGTCCCCGATCGGAAAAATTCTTCGGCGGCCCCGATTTATATGTGTACTATACAACGCATATCCTGGAATTATTTCTGGTACTTTTTTTAGTCGGCATTATCATAGGCATCCTTTCAAGTTCCATTGCCGTCCGCCGCTACTTGCGGACGTAAACTCAAAAGCTACAGCCGTAAGGCTGTAGTGGAGGGTTTACTCATTAGACCTGTCCCTTAATAAATTTTCGGCTAAAAATTCCCGAAATCCGGCCGGGGCTTGGTGAAAATTTCTTGCGTGAGCCCTGCTGGCGCTTCAAA
>SBBS01000094.1 GCA_005239605.1 bacterium
ATTAGACCTGTCCCTTAATAAATTTTCGGCTAAAAATTCCCGAAATCCGGCCGGGGCTTGGTGAAAATTTCTTGCGTGAGCCCTGCTGGCGCTTCAAAAGTTTCACCGGCGCCCCATCTCATATTTCTGAAATTTCACTCTAAAATTTATTAAGGGACAGGTCTATTTTTGCTTCCAGGCGCGGATTCCGGCGCCTCCGGCGAGCAAAATCGCAAAAAGTATAAGTATGATGCCGATAGCGCGCATGCGATCTTTCAACGCATCTTGCAAGCGCGCCGCAAGATTTGCGCCACTGTCGTTGGTATCTGCTTGTTGCGCAATTTCTGATTCCTTTGAGGAATCTTTCTCTTCGCCTTCATTTTTGTCTCTGCTCCCCACTGTAGATTCTATGTTTACCGTATCCAAAGAGCCGCCGCTCTGCTGTATGCGCTCCCACAATTTTTTGAACTCCGCAATTTCTGTAAGCTGGGCCTCGGTAAGCGGAAACATGTCTTTGCAATATTTTTCATTTATATATTTGCGAGTCGTGTAATAGACATAGCCGGTTCCTTTTGCATACCCCCAGGGCGCCAAAATATCATTCACATGGCGTTCTTGGAATTCTACCACGGCGCGATGGTCGTCCGGATTGTAGATGCCGTCAACCGAGAGGTTGAATCCTTCAAATGCGTTAAGAAACGTTTTAAGTTTTCTGACGTCATCTGGATTATTTGCCGCGCCAAGTTTTATGTAGCTTGTCAGATATTCGGCGCATGGCATTCGGGTGATGACGCTATTTGAAACTTGGGGCGCTGTTCCGTCTGTTTGTGCGGGCGGTAGTATCAGGGTAGGTGTTGTTGTCGGATGTATGGAAAGCTCAATTCCAAGTTTGCTTTCATTTGAACGATCCGAATAGGGGCGGAAATAGTAGGTTTGTCCCGCGACAAGACCGGTTATTGTTACACTATGCGAGGTTACGAACGCTGTTGATTTTGGCGTTGTAAACGCATAGTCGGCGGGGAGCGGGGGTGTTATCGGCGTTCCGCGCGATACGAAGTCGTACACTACCATGCTTGTTGCTTGGAGGTTTGTATTCCATGTTACTATGGCGCTGCCCGTTCCATCCGCTGCAATTTGCTCGTTGGAAATTTCAAGAAAAATAGTTGTGCCGCCTCCACCTCCTCCGCTGGAAGAACCGCCGCCGTTGCCGCCTGTTGTTTGGGGAGCGTTCACGGTAACGGCGCGCGTGACTTGATCAGCCGCCAAACCGGACGAATCAGTAACACGGTAGACAACTGTGTAGGCGCCCGGTGTTCCCGTGTTTACATTGTTTTCCGTAACGATATTATCGGTAATGTCGCCGTCTTCTTCGTCAAACGCGGTTGCGCCCGCATCGGTGTAGGCGTCGTTTTTTGTGAGGGTAATTGTTTGATTGCCGAGAAGAGTTATAACCGGCTTTGCGTTTTCATCCTCATCGGCAGGGTCGTATGAATTTGGGTTGTTTGCATCGCCATCGGTATGGCAGCCCGCGTCATCTTCATCCGTTTTTCCGTCGCTGTCGTTGTCTAAATTGTCGGAACATCCCGCTTGTTCTTCAATTACATGCACCGCGCGCGTAATTTCGTTTGCCGCCAGCCCGTCTGAATCCGTTACATTATATGTTACGGTGTAGGCGCCGATTACATTCGGATTAACGGTGTCGCCTCCTACCACGATTTGCTCGGAAGGAATAATGCCGTCTTCTTCGTCAAACGCGACAGCGCCGGGTTCAAGATAGCCGTTGCCGGTTGGAATAGTAAGCGGATTGTCTCCCAAAAGCGTGAGCGCTGGTTTTGAGTTTTCACTGTCTAAATCCGGATTGTACGAATCCTCATTTTCGGAATTTCCGTCCGTGTGGCAAGCAGGATCGTGTTCATCAATTTTTCCATCAGTATCGTTGTCTCTGTTGTCAGAGCATGCGGGAACATGCGGAGCCGAAACTGCATGCACAGTTCGCGTTACTTCATCTGCGGCTTTGCCGTCCGAATCCGATACATTGTAAGTTACTTTGTATGTGCCTACAACAGACATATTTACATCATTTGCGTTTATCACAATTTGGCTTTGCGCTATGTCTCCGTCTTCTTCGTCGTGAGCGGTCGCGCCGAATTCCGTGTATTCATTTCCTACTACAATTTCAAGCGGGTTTGCTCCTAAAAGAACTAATTGGGGCGCTGCGTTTTCGTCGTTTATGTTTGGATCGTACGAATCCTCATTTTCGGGGTCGCCATCGGTGTGGCACGCTGGATCAGCTTCATCAATGCGCGTGTCTCCGTCGTTGTCTGATCCATCCGAGCACTGGGGTTCGATTTCTATCACATGAACGGTGCGCGTAACTTCTTCGGCTCCAGCTCCCTGTGAGTCGGAAACATTGTATCTTATTACATACACCCCGATTGTATTTGTGTTTACAATATCGCCGCCAATTACAATAGCGTTTGTTATATCGCCGTCTTCTTCATCATGAGCGGTCGCGCCCGGGTCTGTGAAACTGGCGTGTATCGTTATGAATATTGTTTCACTGCCAAGAAGAGTTATAACGGGCTTGGAATTTTCGCTTTCCAAATCCGGATCATACGAATCCTCATTTTCCGGATCGCCATCGGTGTGGCAGGCAGGGTCATGTTCATCTATATAATCATCTAAATCATTATCTATGTGGTCGGAACAAGCGGCGGGTTCCGGCATTTTTTCCACAATAACTGTGCGCGTTTTTTGATTTGCCGCGAGGCCTTCGGAGTCCGATACGTCATAAGTGATGTAGTATGTGCCCGGTGTATTTGTATTCACGGTGTCGCCGCCAATTACAATATCATCGGTAATGTCGCCGTCTTCGGCATCGTGAGCAGTCGCGCCCGGGTCGGTGAATGTATCTCCTTCGGTAATGGTAAGCGGGTTTGCGCCTAGAACGGTAATAACTGGTTTTGTATTTTGCGGCGGTTGTTCTTCATCACGGAAAATACATAACAGCGCGCCACCTGCGTATGTTTCAAGGAAGTATTGGAATTCGTTGTGTATCGGATTTGATTCATCGTAATAATCCGGTTGGGCGGGGCTGCAATTGCCGGAATCATCAGCGGAATTGATGTCTAATGGATTTATCAGGCCAGTGTTTGTGATGCCGGAACAGGAAACAAGGTTGTTTACACCCAAAGATCCATGTGGTCCGTGCAATGACACTATATGCGCTCCTGCATCAACTGTAATAGCGCCGCTAAATGATCGGATGTTGTTGGCGCCGCCAATGCCATTGCGGCCGGCTGAGTTGTTGATAACAATTTTTGCGTTAGTGGATGCGCCTGCATCTATGCGGTCAGTTACGCTTACATAAACGGCATGTTTTGCAAAAATATTAATGAATGCCTTATCGTTAAAATGGTTTTCGTTGTCAATTGCGCGGTCGAATAATCGCACATTTCCGTTTTGAGAACGCACGTCGATGATGCCGCCGCAAGAATCATTAGAGCCTGTTTTTACGGCAACAGCGCCGTAATTTTGATTGTTAGAATTTAGAATGGTGTTTCCAAGAATGGTAATATCGCCGTACGCATGAATATTAATTTGGCCCGGCACGGGTTCAGTTATGGCACGCACAAAAACACCGCTTGTAATCGGGCGTTGCGTGCCTGCCTCCAAACCAAACGAATTATTCCCGTCTATGGTTATAGCGCCTTCCGTAGAAAATATGTGGATATTTGCCGGACGGCCGCCCTTGTAAGCGGCATCTATAAGTCCGTTGAGGGTTATATTTTCTTTTGCGAGAATATATATATCATTGCCACCCGGATTTGTTCCATGCGAGGTTATGCGCGATGCAGGGCCGGTAGTAATGGCGCCGCAGCATGACGTTATGATTGTTTTTCCCGGTACGCCGTCTGTTCCACTGCCTATGTTATGTATGGCGCCGTTTATGATAATATCGCCGCCTGCTTGCATATAAAGATCGCCGCCTTTTGTGTTATGCGGGCGAAGTGTTATTTCGGCATTTTCCTCAACAACAATTGCGCAATCGGTAAGAATTTTTAAACCGGGGGTTTTTCGTTTGTTTGTATGAAGGGGAATGGTATTTACTGAAATAGTCGTTTCAGATTTCACGACAAGTTTTTTTCCGCCAAGATCAAAAACGGCGTTCCATGTTTTTACATCAGCCGGGTGAGGTTTTTCATAACTGAAATATGTGCACAGATCGGCGTCTCCGGCGCATGTGGGCGGGTTTGTGTTAAAGTCAACCGTTACATTTTCATCAACAATAACCTCGCGAATAGCGCCTTCTTGGTCTTTCTCGCATGCTTGACATTGCACGGGTTGTACGAGTTCTGGAGAATTTTGTGATTCTGCCGAGTCGTCAGCAATTACAAAGAGCAACGGCATCACAAAAAAGGCTATGGAAAATAGCGCAAAGATGGTTGTATGGAGCTTATTTGTAATATGTTTCATGACAGTAATAAAAAGCGCCCTCCACCATACTGGTTGAAAAGGGATTAGAAAATAAGAGATTTTTAACAGTTTTTCTATAGGACAGACTCTAAAGGACATTTCGGCGCTTCTAAAGGACACAAAACCGGACAATGTCCTTTAGAAATCAAAGAGCAAAGGAAAAGAGCTAAATAAATAGACCTGTCCCTTAATAAATTTTAGAGTGAAATTTCAGAAATATGAGATGGGGCGCCGGTGAAAATTTTGAAGCGCCAGCAGGGCTAACGCAAGA
>SBBS01000093.1 GCA_005239605.1 bacterium
ATTTCTTGCGTTAGCCCTGCTAGCGCTTCAAAATTTTCACCGGCGCCCCATCTCATATTTCTGAAATTTCACTCTAAAATTTATTAAGGGACAGGTCTAGTGAATCCCGTTAGAGATCGCGAACACAAAAACATGAACAAAAACAAGTCGAATGTTATGTTACTATATAATACGTATGAAAGCTAAAAATTTCGTTCGTGTTTTATTTCTAATGGGATGAATGCACCTGATCTCACTATCAGCGTTATAAAAGCGCTTGGATCAGCGGGAGCCGCTTTTTTTATTGCGCTTGCTTTTACACCCTTTCTTATGCGCTTTATGCGAAGCAATAAATTATGGAAAATGCGCAGTGGAAAAAAAGCGCTTGCGGGCGGAGAGGCAAAATTATTCAACGCTTTGCACAACGAAACGAATACGCCGCGCGTGGGAGGCATTCTTATTTGGGCAAGCGTGCTTATCGTATTATTTCTTTTTTGGACTTTTGACAAACTTACGGATCATTCTATTTTGGAAAAACTTAATTTTTTCTCAAGATCGCAAACTTGGCTTCTGGCGTTTACGCTTGCCGCCGCATCGCTTTTAGGTCTTGCGGATGACATGCTTCAAATTTGGACATCTCGCCACCGAACTCTTTCGGAAGGCATTGATCTTGCCACGCGGCTTGCCGCTGTTTCTTTAATTGCGCTGGTAGGCGCGTTTTGGTTTTATTTTAAACTTGATTGGCGCACGGTATATATTCCCGGCGCGGGAAATTTTTTTATTGGCGCGTGGTATATCCCATTTTTTGTGCTTACTATGATAGCCACGTTTAGCGGAAGCGTAATAGACGGCATAGACGGCCTCGCGGGAGGCGTGCTTGCGTCCGCGTTTGCGGCATACGCGGGTATTGCGTTTTTTCAAAATCAAATAGACGTGGCCGCGTTTGCGGCAGCGATCGTAGGCGCGCTTCTTGCCTTTCTGTGGTTTAATATACCGCCGGCGAAGTTCTGGATGGGCGAAACGGGCATGATTGGACTTACGACAACACTGACGGTAATCGCTTTTTTTACCGATTCCGTGCTTATGCTTCCCATAATCGCGTTTCCGCTTGTGCTTGCAAGCGGTTCAGACATTGCGCAAATCGTTTCGCGAAAATTATTCGGAAAAAAAATATTTCGCGTGGCTCCCATTCAGCACCATTTTGAAGCGCTTGGTTGGCCGTCGTATCAAGTTACCATGCGCTTCTGGGTAATAAGCATTGCGTGTGCTATTATAGGATTAGCGATTGCTTTGGTTGGAAGGTAGAAAAAATTCAAAATTCAAAATTCAAAGTGTAAAATTATTGTGTCGCTACGCGACATTTGTATAATCTATGAGTGAAGTTTGCGAAGCAAACACCAAAATTTTAAACTTTGCACTTTTAACTTTGAATTATTTATGTACGATATTCTTATACAAAATGGCGCCATAGTGGATGGCAGCGGAAAAACTCCCCGCGCGGGCGCGGTTGCGGTAAAAGACGGAAAAATCACGGATATCGGCCCGCGCGTAAAAGGCAGCGCCAAGACTGTCATAGATGCCGCCAATCTTATGGTATCGCCGGGTTTTATAGATATTACCAATCATTCCGACACGCATTGGACGCTTTTTGATTACCCCTCGCAGGCAAGCATGCTGCGGCAGGGAATTACCTCCGTTATAGGCGGCTCTTGCGGCACGTCGCTTGCTCCTTTAATTCACGGATCAGTAACCGCCAAATCAGTTCAAAAGTGGGTTGATATATCACGGATCAATGTTAATTGGCTTCGCATGAAAGAATTCTTTGAGGAGCTCGAGCGCCATCGTCTGGGAGTTCATTTTGGAACTTTGGTAGGGCATGGCACGCTGCGCCGAAACATAATGGAAGATGCCGTGCGTCCCGCAAACATAGATGAAATTCAGCGGATGGGGTATCTTTTAGATCAAGCTCTTGAAGAACATGCCTTTGGCCTTTCGTTGGGGCTTACCTTCAGCCATGGGCGGCCTGCCACAGATGAAGAACTTATAGAACTCGCTAAAATCGTTGCGGCGCGCGATCGTCTTCTTACGGTGCATTTGCGCGATGAAGGAAAAGACATTCTTCCGGCGATAACCGAAACTTTGCGCATAGCGCGCGCATCCGACGCCCGTACACATATTGTTCATTTTAAGCTGCTGGGACGAGAAGCGTGGAATCAGTCTTCCCGCGCATTTCAACTGTTGCGCAGCGGCAGGGAAGAAGGCCTTGACATTACCGTAAGCACATTTCCCTATCAGCGCACCGGTTCGCTCCTGTATACTCTTCTTCCTCCCGCGAATAGAGACGGAGGGAAAAATATAATCTTGCAGCAAATTAAAAATCCGACGAGCAGGCGGCTTGTACTGGCAAATCTTCGCAATCTTACATTGCATTACGATGTTATATTTATTGCTTCCGCAAAATATACGCCGCAGATCGCGGGAAAGTCTCTCAAAGAACTTGCTAAAAACTGGGATATGACGCCGGAAGAAGCGCTTCTTGAGACCCTTTTGGTAAATGATCTTGCAGTTACGGTATTTAGCCAAACAATCAACGAAAAAAATATGGAAGCAATCTATCTTGAGCCGTATGCGTATTTTGCAACAGACGGCATAGGGGGAGAAATACCGGATATTGATGATAATGCGGAGGCGCATAACCTGGTGCATCCGCGGTCATTTGGCGCCGCTGCGCGATTTTTAGGGCATATGGTGCGCGATAAATCTTTGCTTGCTTGGGAAGACGCTATATCTAAAATGACGCTTGCTCCCGCAATGCTTTTGCGTTTGCAAGGTGACAGAGGATTATTAAAAAAAGGCGCGCCTGCCGATATAACTCTATTTGACCCTGCTCGCATACAAGATGTTGCCACATATCAAAATCCATTTTTGCATCCTGTTGGCATTCCGTGGGTTATTGTGGATGGAAAAGTTGCGGTGGCAAACGGGGAGCTTACGAATGTTCGCGCAGGCACAATTTTACAGGCGCTCTAATGAAACGCGTTCATTCATCGGATTTCACACTTTTTGTTGTTACCTGCATCCTTTTAGTGGTGGGTATCTTTATGATTGCTTCCGCTTCTCCCATAATAGGCGCGGCGCGATTTGGGGAAGTGTATTTTTTTCTGAAAAACCAGCTTGTGGGCGCGGGTGTTGGGATTGCGGCTTTTCTTGCGGGTTGGCGCATTCCCTATGCTTTTTGGAAAAAGACGGCGCCTCTCATGCTTGTCGCCAGCTTGTTTCTTATGGCGCTTGTGTTTGTTCCCGGAATCGGCCTTGAATTAAAAGGCGCGGCGCGCTGGATTGAGTTTGGTCCGGTGACCATTCAACCGTCTGAAATAACGAAATTGGCTTTTATTATTTATATAGCGGCGTGGCTGGAAGCGAAACAAAAAGAAGTTAAGAAATTTTCAACGGGGTTTTTGCCTTTTCTCATAATGCTGGGGGTTGTTTCTCTCTTTTTTATTCTCCAACCGGACATCGGAACATTGGGAGTTCTTGCTATTACGGCCACCCTTTTGTTCTTTGCGGGCGGTGGCAAACTTGCCCAAATTGGTGTATTGTGTCTCATAGGGATCATAGGTTTTGGCATCATTGTTTTTTTGCAGCCCTACCGTCTTGACCGCATCATGGTGTTTCTTCGGCCTATGGAAGATATTCAGGGAATCGGGTATCAATTAAACCAAAGTCTCATCGCTATCGGTTCGGGAGGTTTTTGGGGCAAAGGGTTCGGCATGTCCCAGCAAAAGTTTTATTACTTGCCGGAACCAACCGGAGACTCCATTTTTGCGGTTTTTGGCGAAGAATTTGGTTTTATTGGAAACACCATTCTTATTATGCTGTTTTTGGTGTTTAGTTGGCGCGGCATACGCATTGCAAACCGCGCGCATGATTTCTTTGGCAGTTATCTTGCGGTGGGAATAACTTTGCTTATAGTTATTCAGGCGTTTATCAACATGGCTGCTATCAGCGGGCTTGTGCCGCTTACGGGGCTCCCGTTATCTTTTATTAGTTACGGATCATCCGCGCTAGTGATGAATCTTGCGGCTGTGGGAATTTTAATGAATATTTCTAAATATACACGCGCATGAATCCCGTTAGAGATCACGAACGCAAAAACATGAATAAAACAACAAGTCGAATTTTATATTACTATATAATACGCACGAAAGCTAAAAATTTCGTTCGTGTTCTATCTCCTCTAACGGGATGAAGATCGTACTCACCGGCGGCGGTTCGGGAGGACATTTTACTCCTCTTCTTGCCGTTTCCCGGGAAATTCGCCGCATTGCGGACGAAGAAAAAATTGTTTCTCTCACTATTTTGTATCTTGCCGATCAGCCGTTTGATTCGGAAGCGCTTCGCGTGGACGATATCCAGTTTATCAAGATATCATCCGGAAAAATGCGCCGCTATGCGTCGGTGTGGAACATTATTGACTTGTTTAAAACGTTTTTTGCGCTTGTGAAATCATTTTGGATTGTGTATCGCGAATTTCCTGACGTTGTATTCAGCAAAGGCGGATTCGTAAGCTTTCCCGTAGTTGCCGCCGCTCGCTTTTACGGCATTCCGATAATCATACACGAATCCGACAGCGTTCCCGGACGCGTAAACGCGTGGGCGGCAAAATTTGCAGACCGCATTGCCGTGTCTTTTCCTGAAACATTGCAATATTTCCCGAAAGAAAAAACTGCCTATATGGGCAATCCTATACGCAGTAGAATTCTCGGCGGCAACGAAAACGAGGGTCTTGCCTTGTTCGCGTTGGAACCGCATGTGCCCGTTTTGCTTGTTCTCGGCGGCTCGCAAGGCGCCGAGCCGATCAATGCGATTTTTCTTCAGATTGCGGGCAAGCTTATCCAGACATATCAAATTATACATCAAACAGGAAAAGATAATTACAGCGATATTCTCAAACAAGCATCCGTCTTGCTGGAAAAATCTCCCCATCGCGGCAGATATCGCCTGTTTTCGTTTCTCAACGAAGACCAGCTCCGAAACGCTTCGCGTCTCGCGCGCGTGGTTATTTCTCGCGCGGGAGCCGGCGCCATTTTTGAAATTGCCGCATGGGGCATTCCCAGTATTTTGATACCGCTTCCGCACGCCGCAGCCGATCACCAGCGTCATAACGCCTACATTTACGCGCGAAACGGCGCTTGCAGTGTTATTGAAGAAGCTAATCTTACGCCAACAGTTTTATTAAATGAAACGCAAAAAATTCTTTCCGATGATGAACGAAGAAGCCGCATGTCGGCAGCGGCGCAAAAATTTGCGCGGATTGATGCCGCCGAAAAAATAGCTCGGGAAATTATATTTTTGGGCTTTCACAAACAATAATATGGAAGGTAAAAGCCAAAAAATCAGAACGCGTTTTCCGCCCAGTCCCACCGGCTGGCTCCATGTGGGAAACGCGCGAACAGCGCTCTTTAATTATCTTTTTAGCCGCCATGCCAATGGCGCGCTCGTGTTGCGCATAGAGGACACTGATAAAGAACGGTCGCGCAAAGAATTTGAAGATGACATTATAGAACAGCTCTCATGGTTAGGGCTTACATGGGATGAATTATATCGGCAATCGGAACGCTTGGAAATCCATACGGCATATCTCCGGCGCCTTTTGGAATCAGGAAAAGCGTTTTATTGTGCTCATACCAAAGAAGAGCTTGAGACGGAATACAAACGCCAAGTTGGGGAAAAAGCAACTCCGCGGCATGTATGCGATCAGAGAGACAAGGGAGGGAAGGAAGGCATAATTCGCCTGCGAAATGACGCAAAAACCCCGCTTTTGTTTTCCGACCTTATTCGGGGAGATATTACATTTAATCCCGAGTTATTGGGAGACATTTCAATTGCGCGGGGACTGGAATCGCCTTTATATAACTTCGTGGTGGTGGTGGATGATGCCGAGATGCGCATTACGCATGTTATTCGCGGCGAAGATCATATTCCCAATACTCCGAAACAAATGCTTATCCAGCAAGCTCTTGATTTTGTCGCGCCCGCATACGCGCATCTTCCGCTTCTTTTGGGCGCGGATCGCTCTAAGCTATCCAAACGGCATGGCGGCACGGCCGTACGCGATTATCATGCGGTGGGGTATTTGCCGGAAGCAGTGGTAAATTTTCTCGCGCTTCTTGGCTGGAACCCGGGCACGGACCGAGAACTCTTTATGTTGGAGGAATTGGTAAAGGAGTTTTCGTTGGAAAAAGTGCAAAAGGCGGGGGCGGTTTTTAATGAAGAAAAGCTTGCCTGGATCAACCGCGCATATATGCGCAGCCTTTCTCCGGAACAACTTGCTTCAAAACTTGCGCCTTTCCTGGAACAAGCAGGGAAGTCGGGTATGCCATCGGATGTTGTAAAACGCATGGCGCGCGTGGAAGCGTCCCGTCTTTCGCGGCTAAAGGATATAGAACAGAACCTCGCGATTTATACGGAAGCGCCCGCATATAATATCAACCTTCTTTCATGGAAAGGAACTCAAGATATTGCTGAAATAAAAACGCATCTTGCGGAAGTAAGAAAATTATTGCGCGACATTATGGAAGGGGAATTTGTTCTTGAGATTCTGGAAAAGATACTTATGCCGTATGCCGCTGCGCATTCTAAAGGTAATGTGCTCTGGCCGCTTCGGGTTGCTTTGAGCGGACGTGAAGCATCACCCGGACCGTTTGAGATCATGTATGTTATCGGGAAGGAAGAAACGCTTAAAAGAATAGATAATGCGTTACAAATTTAGTATTATAGACCTGTCCCTTAATAAATTTTCGGCTAAAAATTCCCGAAATCCGGCCGGGGCTTGGTGAAAATTTCTTGCGTGAGCCCTGCTGGCGCTTCAAAAT
>SBBS01000027.1 GCA_005239605.1 bacterium
CTGCTAGCGCTTCAAAATTTTCACCGGCGCCCCATCTCATATTTCTGAAATTTCACTCTAAAATTTATTAAGGGACAGGTCTATTTTCTAACGGGATAAACGTGCGCTTGCCCGCCTCCGGCGGGTACCACCGTCATACGCCAGCCCGTTTATAAACTGAAACCTTATATCTTTTCCCTTATACCTTATTACTCCACTTCCCGCCAAGCGGTAATGTCGTATCCGCCGCCGGGGCCTTCAGAAAATGTAACATTTGCAAGACCTTCTTCATAATTAAGGACGGAACTGTTTTTTATATACACTTCCTCGCCGTATACTGTTTTTGCGACTGGCGAATTTTCAATTTCTACGCGCCCGCGGGAAGCGTAAATTACATCGGCAACCACGTTGTTTTGAAAGCGAATCGCCGGCGGGCTTGAAATATCCGGCGCGGTGGTGATTATAAAAAGATAGCTTTCACTTTGGTGAGATCCGAGAAAAACACATGAGTTTTTTAAGTTAATGGTGCCGTCAACCACAATAACTCCGCTATTTGATCCGTAAGAGGGATTAAGTTGTATAACGCAGTTATTTTGCGCGTCAAAATCTCCTCCCACATGAAGCACGCCACCCAAAGAAAGCGTCGCATGGTTTTTGATATTAAGTTTTCCCGGAATGTACATGGGGCCGGTTGTGGTTGCTCTATTGTAGTTTTCCATACGGAATTCTCCATTTGTTCTTAATTCAAACGTTCCCGTTGCCTGCGGACAATCTACAGCGTTGTTGCCGGTGCTATAGGCGCAAATACCTCCCGCGTCGCCTTCATCTTTCCATGTTTCAATTTTTGCGTCCGAGAGAGGCGGGGCTATGGGAAGGATGTCGTCAAATGCATAGGTAAATCCTCTTATATCATTGCTTCCGGTAACCACATTCGCGTATACATCTCCTGCCACATCAACGTCTTCAACTTTATATGCATGCGTGTCTCCTTCGCCGCCGCCAAGTGGGTCGCCTACTTGTATGTCATCAATATATGTTTGCGTTTCCGCGAGATACAGCTTAAACGCAATGTCTGCGGTTCCCCCCGGAGGAGCTGTCCAGACAGCAGAGGCATTAGACCAATCTTTGGTATAGAGAAATGTGCCGTTCGCATACGAGGAGTCATTACTGCCGCCAAACACATAGTATTTTTCATCGTTGAAACTGTCGGTATCAATGATAATCCAATATGGCATGCCTTGCGTGATGGCATCGGTGGAATTAAACGTCATGGTTACCCACTCATAAGAAGTTGTTACATCATCATTTTTAAGCTGGCCGGATGCGGCAGCTTGATTATGCCGGGGAGTTCCGCCGTCATCAGGCACAATTTTTATGGTTGCATCACCCGGATTTCCAACTTTTTTAACATAAAAATCAACCCGGAGAGGCTCTGCGGTTACGCTGGGCACAAAACCCTGGGCGCCATCTTGCTTGCCGTCTTCTTCATGAATGGGTAGATCAATGGGTATTGCAGGAGGAAGGTTTTGCTGGTTTGGGGTTGTGCCGATTCCAAGCGCAACATACGCGTCCCCATCTATTACGGGATTGTTATCGCCATTTATACTGCCGTTTGAAAACACGCTTCCGTTCACGCGCGCGGTGTTTTCCATGCGAAGCCCCAAATAGCCGACTTGCGCCCCGTAAAAAAACGCCGTTCCCTCGGCGGTTGTTTCAAGCGTTGTCTGAACATTTCGCACTGAGGAAAACACGTCGCCGCTGGAGCGCACCGTTTTTTCGTTTCCGTTTGTTGTTACGGTGGTTGCGGCAGTGGAACCATTGAGCGCGAGTGTTTCGCTTGCCGAATAATTTTTTCCGCTTATAATTCTATACACAACATCTTCTGTACCCGCTTCGGCCAAAAAATAACTTTGTTTCGCGCGAATTTGTTTGCGGGTGGTAGACGTTTCCTGATAGGCCAGGGATGTAAAACCGAATATGAGCGCGAGCGAAATACTCAAAAACAGTACTACTGTTACAAGCGCGGCTTGCCCGCCGTTTTTTGAATGGTGGAAATTGTATATTTTATATTTCATGTTTATATGAACTTATTCCACTTCGCGCCAAGCGGCAATGTCGTATCCGCCGCCGGGGCCTTCAGAAAACGAAATGCTGGCCAAGCCTTCTTCGTACGTCAAAACAGCGCTATCATCTATGTACACTTCTTCTCCAAAAGCCGTTTTTATGGCTGGCGATTCCTGAATATGCAGGCGGCCGCGGGAAGCGTATACGATATCTACGTCCGTGTTATTCCCTTTAATGCGAAGCGCCGGCGGGCTTGAAATGTCGGGAGCGGTGGTTGCGACAATTAAATAACTTGCCGGATCACCCGACCCTCTGAACGTGCAGCCTCCTCCCCCACTCCCTTCTATTATTACAGTTCCATCCACCACTATGGCGTCGGAGATAATTCCATACGACGGATCAAGCTGTACAACGCATTGGTTTTGCGCCAGCATGTTGCCTTGCACGTAAAGAGCGCCGCCCAGCGTGAGTGTTGCGTCGTTTTCCAGACGCAGTCTTCCGGGAATATACATGGGGCCGGACGTTACCGCAGAATCGCCGGTTTTCATCCAAAATTCCCCGTTGGTTTTGAGCGTAAATGTTCCGGCTGCCCGCGGACAGCCGTTTGTGTAATCGCAGAGTCCCAACCCTCCATCAAAACCTTCATCTTTCCAATCCTGAATTCTTACATCGGTAAGCGGCGGATCAATGGGAAGAATGTCGTCAAACGCAAAGGTTGAGCCATATACGACCGATGACGCGTCTTTAACATTTACATACGCGTCCCCTGCCACGTCGGTATCTATTAATTCATAAGTATGGACGGTTCCCACTCCCCCGGTAATTGGATCTCCTGCCTGCACATGGTCAACAAACGTGTTTATTTCGGCAAGATATATCTTGAAAGCTATGTCGGCAGGCCCGGTATCCGGCGGGTTCCATACCGCTGAAGGGTTTGTCCAGTTATCTGTATAGAGAAACGTGCCGTTCGCGTAGGAGACGTCCGTATTTCCGCCGAAAATATAATAATTTTCATTATTGTAACCCCCAGTATCAATCAAAATCCAATACGGCGCTCCACTTGTTACCGCATCGGTAACATTGAATGTCATGGTAACCCATTCAAATGTATCAGGGTCAACTTTATCCCAACGCAACGGGCCCGACGCCACCGCCTGGTTATGCCGCGGCGTCCCGCCGTCATCCGGCACGATTTTTATTGTCGCATTGCCCGGATTGCCCACCCTTTTGACGAAAAAATCAACGCGAAGCGGTTCCGCGGTGAGGGTGGGAATAAAACTTTGCGCGCCGTTTCGTTTTCCATTTTCATTATGCACGGGATATTCAAACGGCGTTTCATCATCACTCGGCCCATTTTCCTGATCGGGGTTTATGCCGATTCCAATTGCCGTAAATATATCGCCGTCAACAACCGGTTTGTTAACGGCGCCTGTGCCGGTTACGCTGCCGTTTGAAAATATACTCCCATTGACGCGCGCGCCTGCTTGCATGCGAAGGCCTAAATAGCCAACCTGCGCGCCGTAGAAAAAACTGGATCCGTCAGTAGTTCTTTCAAGCATTGTCTCAACATTGCGCACGGAAGAGAATACATCGCCGCTGGAACGCACGGTTTTGGTAGCCCCATCCGTTGTTACGGTTACAGAGGCGGTTGATCCGTTGAGCATAAACGTTTCGCTCTCCGGATAATTTTTTCCCTGCTTAATTCTATATACAATATCTTCCGTTCCCGCTTCGGCCAAAAAATAGCTTTGCTTTGCGTTGACTTGCTTGCGGGAGGTGGACAATTCTTGAAACGTTGAAGAGGTAAAACTAAACGTAAACGTAAGCGCAATCCCTAAAAAAAATATCACAGTAATAAGCGCGGCTTGTCCGCCGTTTGAAGAACGCGGAATGTGATGTGCATCGCAAAAATTGTTCCACAATTGACGTTTCATTGTTAGAGTCTGTCTTAAAAATAGCCGTTACTTATAAACATTATTTTTGAGATAGACTCTAATAACTTCTGCGCAAAATAGTAGTGGCATAAAAATTTTCGCCGCCGACGGTAGCCTCGGTGCGCACAGCTTCCGACGCGCCGCCCGCGGGTATGTGATAAAAGACAAGATTTGAAACCGCGACATCGCTGGAAGTTAAATATACACCTTTTGAGCCGAGTATTTTCATGACAACTCTTGTTCCGTCAAGAAGAAAAATTACCGTCTGAGGAGTTTCGGTGTATGGATCAATAGTGTTGAGGACAAGTTTCCCCGGGTGAACAGCAAGCGTGCCTGTGGCCGTGTCTACCGTATCGGCAAGGCGTATTTCGCGCCCAATGCGTTCCAGCATTGTTTCTGCAGATGATCGGACAGATCGCTGTGTTTTTATATCTCTGAAAATCTTTGCAAGAGATATGCCTATGGAAATAAATATAATGGATAAAATTGTCAATAGCGTTGCGTATATCAGCATTTCTGCCAATGTAAAACCGTGTTCTTGTTTTGTAAATTTCTTCATAGGCATGATACCATGTTTATAAACGGCTCAATTGGCAAATATATCGGTAATATACGTTACAAGCAGCGCTTCTTGGTTGGGGTCGCTTCCCCATGTTACCCGCGCAGTTACCAGCCGCGTGCTTGCATCGGGAGTTCCTCCTGACGTCACGATGTCATCGTTTCCGTCCCGATTAACTTCATTGAGAGTAAATTTGCGCTCAAAAATAGCATCAATGGGGGTGTTGGTGGTTGTTGTCGTCCATGTTCCCCCGCTCCAGGCAAGATAGTAATTCGTTCCGTCTGTCGCGAGGCTGGATATATTTGACGACCAGCTTGTATCCCGCAGCAGGCGGAGAGCTTCTATGGTTTCTTCTGCAAGAAATGTCGCCTTTATTTTTTTTGTATTCTCAGAGCTTATGCGAATTGTCTGCACTACAGCCGAGTAAATGGACGCTAGCGTCAAAGAAATAATAACGACGGAAACCAAAATTTCAACAAGGCCGAAACCTTGTTGAGCTGTGCGAAAATTTTCCCCTCTTTGAATCATTGTATAGATACTAATCCGCTTTTAGCTATGTCAATGGTGCGCGCTTGTGATGAATCGGAAACGAGTTCAAATGTTACTGTTCCGTACTGGTCCGTATCTCCGGTAAGCTTTTTGAAAATAATTTCATATCCGCCGCCTTGCAACAAAATATCGGAAATTGTTACAGTTGAAGGCAGTGTCCGCACCACATTTGATGGATCTGCCGGGTTATAAACTAATCCGGTAAACAGCACCAAAGCGCCGCTGTCAAAATGTATGCCGTGTGTCATGCTATTTAAAGATGAAAGAGAACGCGCGCGCGCTTCAAGAATAAACACGATACCGTCTTGTACAGATGTTTCAAGATCCGTATGCTTGCGGAAATTGATAAATCCAGTCATTATAATTGTTGTCAAAATGGTGGCAATGATTATAACAACAAGTATTTCTATCAATGTAAAACCACGAGGTACTATTTTCATTATACTTTATAGTATAATGTATTCATATATAAAATGAAAAGCTATATGTGTGAATAAAAATAATTATTGGCGGTTTATATATTGCGGTTTGTTGTATAAAAGACAATAAAAGACATTCTATTGGACATTATAAAGGACATTATAAAACATTGTGTCCTTTATAATGTCCTTTATAACAATAGTAGTCTATTCATCTGTTTCACGTGAAACACCATAAATATGTATTCTACAAAGAGAAAGAAAGGAAATATTGCGGAAGAAATCGCTGTTTCACACTTAAAAAATACAGGTTTTCACATACTTGATCAAAATTATCTGAAAAAATGGGGTGAAATTGATATTGTAGCTCAAAAATCAAAGAAAATTTACTTTATTGAGGTAAAAAGTTCTGTTTTACGAAATTTTGAAGGTTTAATGGGTACTAACGACAAAGAATCTTGGGAAATATGTGTTTCACGTGGAACAGATGACTCTATATTCAACCCAGTTTGGAACATGACAAATAAGAAAAAAATGCGTTTTTTAAGGATAATAAGGACATATTTAGCAGAAAAATATGGTGAAACAATGCCAGACTTCCAGATTGATCTTTTGTCTGTTTTGCTGGATTTTTATAAAAAGATAGCATATATTAATAGAATTGAGAACATTTTACTTGAAAATTAATAAAAAACATCTGTTTCACATGAAACATTAAATTTTTAATTTTTCTACGTGAAACACATATATATTTATAAAGTGTTTCACAAAAAAAGATTATTTGAAGTGTTTCATGTGAAACAGATATAATACCATTTTTGTTAATTATATTTGTGAAACATAATTTTTTTAATAAGTGTTTCACAGAATAAAAATTATTATAATTGTTTCACGTGAAACATGATAATATCATAATGTTGCGGGCTGGCATACCTGCCTACCAGCGGGCAGGTGATGATTGTATCCTCCAAAGGCTGACAAGCATATACTTTGGGGTCATACCTTTAGAAATTTACGGAGAGTAGTGTAACGGCAGCACGAGTCCTTTGGGAGGATTTAGTTCGGGTTCAAATCCCGGCTCTCCGAATATAGACTTTCTAACGGGATGAAGGAGGATTTTGTTTCACATGAAACAACTTAAGACTTGGGCTATAGTTAAATGGCATAATGGCATATTTTTCACCATCCAACATTTCAATAGCATATCGTATAGTGGTAGTACACGGCATTTTCACCAAGTTAGACATAAGACCTGTCCCTTAATAAATTTCACTCTAAAATTTATTAAGGGACAGGTCTATAGATTCGGGCCTATGGTCTAGTGGTATGACACCACATTCGCATTGTGGAGACGCGAGTTCGATTCTCGCTAGGTCCACCAAATTTGATTTGCCGAAGAAGTTGACTCGGGGCTTCGCCCCTCGGCATTGTTTTCCGCCAAGAAATTCCAGGGGGTTTTGAATTCCACCAAAAGAATTCCCGCCACAAGTCGGCGGTTCGAGACCTGGAATCTCAAGTCAAACAGTATCTGTGGATAATGCGGGAATGTGTTTTCTCACATACGGTGTTCCTCGTTTCCAAACTGCGTATACGC
>SBBS01000057.1 GCA_005239605.1 bacterium
AATTTTGAAGCGCTAGCAGGGCTAACGCAAGAAATTTTCACCAAGCCCCGGCCGGATTTCGGGAATTTTTAGCCGAAAATTTATTAAGGGACAGGTCTATTATTCTAATTCTAGCGCGCCGTCAATTTAATCCTGTCCTTATACCACGATTACCTCCCGCAGTCGCGGCTTTATTTTTTCAACTCCCAAACTTCCGTCCAATCGCGCCGGCGGCCTGTGCCGAATACCGCAACTTGTTTGTAGTTGCTTTTCACAAACTCCTCAAAAAACGGATGTGCGCGAAAAAAATGACTTTCCATTCTTCCATCAATTACTGTGTATCGCGGCGGGTTTGCTTCCAATAAAGCAAGCATCTCATGGGGAGATGGAAATGTGCTGTGCCGTTCATCAGGATTTTTTACAAAAACCATGGCATACGATGTTATGTCAGCCACCGTATGGCGTTCCGCGAGTATTACGGGTAATGGGTTTGCCGCAAAAACACGCTCGCCCGGCGCCGTATGCTCTGCAAGAAATGCCGCAGTTTCGTTAATGCTACCCTGCCGCCACCACCACCCTATCACCGGATCCGCAAACCAACTTGCGCTCACACCCCATAGCCCGCCCAAAGAAACAAACAAGACCGCAATAGTCATTTTATTTACCGTCTGCCAAGGAAACACCGCAAAGAGCGCCCCTGCAGCCAACGAAAGCTGGGGAACCATCTCACGCATATATCCGGGTATGTATAAAGAAAAAGCAATAATATGAACGCCTATCCAGAAACAAATAAATAAAACAGCGTCCCGATTTTTTATAAAAAAATCTTTGAGACGATTCTCGCGGATCTCATAAAACCAGAAAATGGAAAAAACAGGCAAAGAAAATATAAACAGAAAAAGAAATACGTCGGGACGAAACGTGCCAATGCGGTAAATGTTAAGAGCATGATACGCGAACGACCCAAACAATATAAAAGCCATGCTGACCAACATAATCTTTCGGATAGTATCCCTTGTTGGAAATATCATTTGAACGACTCCCATGAGAAATATAACAAATCCAATAAACAACAGCCCGGCCTGTACGGCCAAATTCTCCACAAACGAAAGCGCCCAACTTCTAAGAAATCCATACACGGAAGATACGCTGTTCGCATATTCCACCTCTTTTGTGCTTGCTCCCAGTTTAATCGGTTCATAGCTAAGCCACATAGAAATTGCACGATCCCAATTGTGAAATCCAATATACAAAAATACGGGCAAAAAACCGATAATTACTCCTGCCATGAGCGCCACACCCTGCCCGCACACATCAGCAATGACTTTCTGGTTGAAACGTCCGGATAATCGAAACGCATACCAACATACCGCCAAAGCGGATGTAAACATAAATATCACCGCCGTAGTCCGCTCAACATACGCTATGCCCATGGCTATCCCTGCATAAAACAACCAGCGCCATTTTTGCGAATCTTCAGCATGCAGCCCTTTTATCAAGCAAAAAGCCGCGGCGCACGTAAGAAGGGTAGCCAACGCTTCTGTTTTTATAACAACATTGTTATAGAGCGTAAATGGAATCAAAGCAAAAAGAAGCGCCGCGCATATTCCAACGTTCCTGGAAAAAAGTTCCTTGCCCAATAAAAAAAGGACGCCGGTTGTAAGTGAAGAAAAAATAATTACCGGCGAACGAAACGCTAACAGGGAACGCCCGAATAGTTCCGTAGACGCGTATATAAACCACGAAAGAATGGGCGCGCGCGTGCCATAATCAGCTATAGGTGTCTCCCCCCGCCCGATCCTCAAAGCATCCTGCGCAAACCGGCCCTCATCTCCCCCCACCATGGTAAACGGGTGCACAACAAAAAAAGCTGCAAAAGAAAGAAAGACAAGAAAAACAAAAATAGAACTATCGCGCGTCATGGGGTTTTTCCGCTATCGCTATAAGAGTAAGCCCCATAGGCAAAAAAGGAATTTTTGATTCTCCTAACAACCAGGCATAAATAATTCTGTTTAGCGCGCGAGATATGAATCCTTTCGGGCGGCGCATGGGGCCTCCTATGGGTTTTTCCAGCATCTTTTCACTCACAAAATAAGGCAAAACACCAAGGAGATTCCAATAAAAAACAGTTCGTATTCGAAACCCTTGTTCTATGAGCTTTTGTGTAAGCTCTTTTTTTGTATAACGCCGGTAATGCCCTGATTCTTTGTCTCGTATGCCATAAAGATAGGGAAGCGCGGGCGCTGACACAAAAAGAAGTCCGCCAGGATTTAAAACATGAAAGCCGTTTTTTAGTACGGCCCCATCATCAGCAACATGCTCAATAATATCCGTCATAGTAACAACATCAAATGAATTGCCATTAGACGAAAAAGATTGTCCATCAGCTTGCATCACAGAAATGTCATTCCTGTCCTTAAATTTTTTGCGGAGACGCTCGCATAAAAATTCGGAAATATCGGCAAGTGTAAAATGATTAAATTTTCCTCGTAAAAAATTGGCAATTTCCCCGTTGCCGGAACCAATATCCAGCAATGCGCCGCCTGTTGAAGGAACCATTGAAAAAAGAGATTTCAGACGATAGTCTTCGGAAAAATCGGCGGCTTGCTCTTTTTCCAGTTTCGTTAACCCGTTATCTTTAGAATTTGACGATGTGTGTTCAAATACAATGTCGGCAACGGCAGATTTTTCTTTGCGATATAAAAATATATTCCGCGCATAAATGGAAAAAGCGATGAATTGCCCCAACGTTATAACCGCATCCCTGCGCGCCACCGCATAAATAAAGACAAGCACGCCTCCGATCAGGCTTAAGTACCAGTAGGAAACCGGGATAACGCTTTTACCGCGCGCCTCGGAAGAAATCCACTGCACCAGCATGCGAAGAAAAAATACAATTTGCGCCAAAAAACCAAATAAGGTCCAGCCGTCAATAACAAACCCGAATATGGAAAAGGGGAATATGTTCATGTTTGTTGGGATACTTCTGCAATAAGATCAATAATTCTTTTTTCTATAATGTCTTCACTGCATAAGCGTTCGTAAGCCTTTCGCCCCGCAACCGCAACGCGCGCGCGCGCATCATTGTTGTTATATAAAAAGAGAATTTTATCAGCAAGACCTCTCGGATTCGCGAGAGGAGCCCAAAAAAGTTCTACACCATCCGTAAAATGCAACGCTACTCCGTATGCTTCCGGCGGACCTGCGGTGAGAAATGCTTTTCCCATCGCTAATGCTTCATATAATTTATTAGAAAGAGAACGGCGCGCTTTTGGCGTATCTCCAAACAAACCCAAACAAACATGGGCCTCGCTTCGCCACTGCAGCAGCTGTTCTTGCGAAATACGATGCGACACAAATGCAACATTGGAAGGTTGAATCTGTTTATATATGCGGCTGACATCATTCAGACATTGACCGGCGCCCGCAATACGGAATACTATATCGCTATTCCCCTCCAAAAGTTTTGCCGCTTGCATAATATGCAAAACGCCATGCTGGGGAGCCATTTCTCCCACAAACTCAACTATAAATTTATTTGACGGCGTCTTAAGTTCACGAGGATAAAATATCCTGTTATCGGCGCAAATAGGAAACATTTTGAATTTTTTTTCCGGGATGGAAAATAATTTTGAAAAATACGCAATCGTGCCTTTATCACCCAGCAAAATGGCTTGCGACTGCCGATAGGCATATGTGTCGAGCCAAAACAATAACCGCGCTTTCCAGCTTCCTTCTCGCGCATAACCGCGATCGATGAATGAATCATAGAGCGATGGCGCATGATCAAAGATAATGGGCTTTTTTGTAAATAAGCGTATCAAAGGAACAAACTGCTGCCCCATCCAGCCCACATAAAAAATATCAGCGCCGCGGATATAAAACGGCAAGCGCAGCGCCACACTCACCGTGCGCGCGTAATAACTTTTAAGACGCGACACCACTGTTTTGGTGGGAAAATTTTTTCGGAGCGCCCGGATGCTTATCGCATTTGAAGGATAATCAGGCCGCCCTGCGCATACAAAAAGAATGTCAGGTTTTTTTGTCATCTTTAATCTCGATTTTCGTAGACATGGTCCGGCTTATAATTTCGGCCAACAACCCCATCAAAATAAATTGAAATCCAACCACTATGAAAATGGCAACGAGAATCGGCAAAGGCGTGCGAATAAAATGGATATCCTCAATTATGCGTAAATAGATCGCCCACACGCCAATGCCACACGCAAGAAAAAGACTCAAAAATCCTACTGCTCCGAAAAAATGCATCGGTCGGCGCGCGTATTTATAAAAAAAATGGAACGCGAGAATATCAAGCAAAACTTTGAATGTTCGCGAGAAACCATACTTAGACACCCCATGCTTGCGGGGTTCAAATCGCACCGGAAGCTCCGCGACGCGCGCTCCCCCGCGCGCCGCGTAAGCCGCAATCATGCGGTGCATGTCTCCCGTGAGATCCACATGTTTGAGAACGTCCGCCCGATACGCTTTTAACGCGCATCCATGATCATGCAAATGCACGTTTGTCACAAAAGAAATAAGCCAATTCGCGGCAGATGAAGGCAAGCGCCGCGAAAAAAATTTATCCTGCCAGCGATCCCGCCGCCAGCCCGATACGATGTCGTACCCCTCCTCCAGCTTTTCAAGAAGGCGCGGAATATCCGCGGGGTCATTTTCTAAATCACCGTCCATAGTCACAATTACATCTCCTTGCGCCTCTTTGATGCCAACGGAAAGCGCCGCGGTTTGGCCAAAATTGCGCCGGAGACGAATTGCATGTATTCCTTTGAGCTTTTGAATTTCCTGCCATGTATTGTCTTTTGATCCATCATCCACAAAAAAAACCTCATAAGGTTTTTGCGCGCTCGTAAGCACGCTTGCCAGCAACCGATGCAGTTCCGCCACCGATTCTTGCTCGTTGAAAAACGGCACAACAACAGAAATAGAAGGCTTTTCCATAATGCTCGTACCATAGCAAAATGTTGACAAAATGCAACTTATTGCTTACACTTTCTATAGAAAAATCTTTGACAAGGAGAGGTAAATGAAAATAGTATATGGATCTGACGTTGAAAAACTTGAGATAGTTCAAACCTATAGATGAGGGAATAAGGAGCATAAAATTTATCAGGATAGGAATGGACTCTTTGAGATTTGTAAATGTACCGGCACCGGCAATGGCTGCGGCGCTCTTTTACAAATTACAGAGCAAGATGTTTATGAGGTGGTTGAAGGTGGTTATGGCGGTTTCGATTCACACTCTAATGTTTTTTGTTGCACAGAATGCGGAACAGAAACGTATATGGAATCATCCTATGTTAGTAAACTGCTTTCACCCATAAAGGCACATGGAAAACGTCCTTCAGAAAACGAGAGAAGATATAGAAATTGGAGGCTGCTATGAAATTTCTTGCTGAAAAGCGTGAGATAGATTTCGCCCCCGGTGAAAATACATGGGGATTGCGAATATTTAAGGAGATATGGAAAGACAACAAGACAGGAAAAGAGAGTTTGTATTGGAAATACGGACTGCCTGACGGCGTACAGGTTTTTGCATTAACTAAAAATTGTGATGTAATTGCTATCACAGAAGAACGCAATGATATGATATATACCCATTGTGTTGGAGAAACAATGGAAGAATATGAACTTCCAGCAACTCCCGAATCAATCCTGAAAACAGCAAACCGCGGACTTTTGGAAGAAACCGGCTATCAAGCGGGATCGCTTGAGATTTTATGCTCCATACTGGAAAACTCCGGAAAAAGTGAGCGGCTTATCCACCACGTACTTGCGCAAGATTGTGTGCCGGCTGGCGTACCGAAGAAACATATACATATACAAGTGAACTTATATGAACCATTTTGGTTCTGGACACTATTACTTGAGTATCTTCTGGCAGATCCGTTTTCAAAACATGCCGGCGGCAACACGCTGCAAGCGGCTACTCTCGCATTCCACAAACTCGGACTTCTTTCCATGTAAACCCGCCACACTCTTACGGATATGACATCCTCTCTTTTCTTCGCGCTGGTATCCATTCACCCCCAAAATTTGGTGGGAGGGGTTCATCTACAGCCTTACGGCTGCAGCTTTCTGGGTGGGAGGGTAAAAGCCTGTTCTTGATCTGTTTGACAACAAGCTCTAGTAATAGGGCTTTTTCTTTCGTTACACATATCTTCACCTATCCAAATAAAGTCTTTTCCACCAGCCCGCAAATAATATGCCCGATCGTAATATGCGCTTCCTGAATGCGCCGGGTATTATCCGACGGGACTATAACTTCAATATCGCACACTCCTTTCATCTTGCCGCCGCCTTTCCCCAGAAGTCCTAAGGTTTTTATATTGCTTGCTTTTGCGGCCTCTACCGCCCGCATCACATTTGATGAATTGCCGCTTGTGGAAATTGCCAACAGCACATCACCCGGCTTTCCGTGCGCTTCCACTTGCCGCTCAAATATCTTTTCCACGTTATAATCATTCGCAAGCGCGGTGAGTATGGACGTATCAGTTGTGAGCGCAATTGCCGAAAGCGCTTTTCGCTCCTTCAAAAACCGCCCCACCAGTTCCCCTGCTATATGCTGAGCGTCCGCCGCGCTTCCTCCGTTGCCGCACAAAAGAAGCTTCCCGCCATTTTGATAGGAAGCGATAATAATCTCTGCCGCTTTCGCGATGACATCTGAAAGATGTGACGCGGTGAGTTTCTTTACGGCGGCGCTTTCTTCCAACTCGCGCTGAATTTCTGCGTGTGCATTCATGTTGTTTTAAATAGCAAGCCCTGTTCGTAGTCGGCGCGCACCCGCGTAAGCCTGTCTGGCGTGCCCATGTCGCGAATATATTCTTTCGTATGATACCCGTATAACGAAGCGCCAGCCTGAAGGATACAAGGAAACACATCCTTTTCAATATCGCATTTCCCTTCTTGAGGTATAAAGTCAAAGAACCGCGGAGATAATATATAAACAGAAGCAATGCCGAGATTTGTTTGCGTTATGCCTTCCGGATGCGGCCGCAAGAACATGTTTGTTACACGCATGGTTTCGCTCACACACACTAGATCGGAGTGTAAAGGCGAGGACGTCTCGCGAATCATGGCGGTAACAACAGAGTCTTTTTTTGAAAAATGCGCATCTACAAATCGTTTTACATCAAAATGAACCATTACATCGCCTGAAAGAAGCAAGAAATCTTCTGCGATGTCATTGGAAAGCATCCGCAACGCACCCGCCGTTCCTTGGGGCTCCTGTTCTTGCATGCAAATTGCCGACACTCCCCACCGCGATCCGTCTCCCACATATGCGGCAATTTGATCGCCCAAATGCCCGGTGAGAATAATGATATCGGTTAGTCCATATCTTTTCAAAAGCAGTATCTGATGCTCCAAAACCGGCTTTTCTCCAATCATAACAAGCGGCTTTGGCAACGAAGCCGTGAGCGGCCCCAACCGCGTGCCTTTTCCTCCGGCTAAAATGACTGCCTTCATTTCTTAAAATTATATGTTATACAATCCGCGTTTCCATGTCGCGGGCTTCGTGCGAAGACATATTATAAATTACATGGCTCCCCAGTGTTTCAAATTCGAACGGAACATGCAAAAGTCCTTTTAATTTTTCTTCTATTTGCTTTTGCTTTTCCGGATGCGCAAAAAACAGCATAAACCCGCCGCCGCCCGCCCCCAATAGCTTTCCGCCGATAGCGCCTGCCTGGCGCGCTGTTTCATATACGTTGTCTATAAACGGTGTGGTTATTTTTGAGGTAAGACTGCGTTTCAGCAACCATGTTTCGTGGAGCAATTTTCCGATTTCGTCAAGCGAAGCAGAGTGAGCCGTAAAAACCTTGTACGCTTCGTCAACCAACTGACGCATGAGAGCAAGTTCCCGATATCGTTCATCAATGGTTTTAATCTGCTCGCCCGCAACTTCGGAAGCATTGCGCCCAAAACGCGTAAATACCAGCATCAGGTGCCGTTGTAACTCCCGCAGACGTTCTCCATCGATCGGCATAGGCGTTACGCGCACTTCTTCGTTTTTGCCATTAAACTCAATTTTGTTAAATCCGCCGAATGCCGTTGCGGTCTGATCCTGCGAACCCACGTTTTCTTTGATAAGATTTTGCTCCACATGGATCGCATCGCGCGCAAGCTGATATTTGGTGATATCACGCCCCATCAGCGCATACAGCGCATGCAAAAATCCCACCGTGAACGCGGAACTGGAACCAAGCCCCGACATTCCCGGCACATCCGCATTGTGCTGCATCTCAATACCGTATGGCACGGATACATGCGTAAGACATGCGCGCACTGAAGGATGCTGAATTTCCGCCACTGTCATAACCTCTTCATGCTGTGAATATCGTATGCGATATTTGCAATCAAAGAACGGGGGGAGTTCCCGGCACGTAATATAACAATATTTATTGATAGAGGTACTAATTACTGCCCCGCCGTTTTTCTTGTACCAGCCGGGGTAATCGGTGCCGCCGCCAAAAAATGATATCCGAAACGGAGTACGCGTAATAACCACTAGTTTACAATATCAAAAAAATAAAAAGTAAAGAAGTTGACAAAAAAAGAGCAAGTAGTGAGCTTGCTCCGCATTTTTTTGTTTTAAGATTAGTGGTGACCGGCAATGCCCGGATGCAATGGTTTTACTCCGTAGACATAAGCCCCGCGCTTGTTGCCATACCATACTACCTGCCGCATCCAGTCGTCCCAGCTGTTCCATTGTTCGGATGTTTTGCCGACATGATACTCAAATGAACCTTTTTGCAGTGGAATCGGATTACTAGTTATCGCGCCGTAATAGAACTCCCAGATATTACTGCCGCATGCCACAAGTTTGTCTTTATCTTCAAATGGTTTTTTTACCATGCAATCATTCAACATGATAGAATCCGTCAAAAGAGCGGAATCAATTATTTTTGGATAATGCCAGAGATATGTTTTCACCATATCTTCCGCTTCGCTATAAAAACGGCCCATTTTTTCCGCTCGCAGGAGCTTGATAAACATATACTCATCAGGCGGCCAGTAGATGTTAAGCCATTCGGGCGCAGGACAATATTCTATGCTCCCCTGCTGAATGCCGCGCGCTTTCTCCAGAAAGAAATATTTGAGTTCCCGCAGAACAGGATACTGCTCAACTTGCTCACCCAGAAATGCCTCAAAAATCTGCCGGTACGACAATCCTGTTATCTCGTGCAAAAGCACGGACGGTATCTGAAACAGTTTGTCAAAATGCAGGAAGTTTGCCATCCAAGCATACGCCCGAGCGCGTACCCAATCTTCCCGCGGCATGGTATTAGTCGCCACCACAAGCTGTTGGGTTTCTTTGATTCTATCAGGATCGGCATCAATCACCCCGTGAAAAATAACCGCTTCGGTTTCCATCGTTTCCATGCCATACCGCTCAAGATACCCCGCATCAATAGACATTTCCGCTCCCGGGAAAATGCCAAGATTGCCGCACTGGATTCTGTTATGCTGGCCGCTTGCGATCGTCTCAGAAATGCCGTTGGTGAAAGAATTGTAGGTTTCCAACGGAAGACCGAGAATAAAATCCGTATAAGTGAGAATGCCTGCTTGGCTAAAACGCCGCTGCAGATTTCTAAAATCCTCAATACGGATGTTCTTCCGTTTAACAGCTTCTAGTGTCGGCGGATTCAGCGACTCAAACGCAAGCGTAACGCCCGTATTAAGGTTTCCGTCCGCAAGAGTTTTTTGCGCTTGAAACACGCGTTCTTCTGAATTTTTAGCGTTCTGCACCGAAAGCGCGCGCGGCAGGCCGTATTTCTTTTTTACATCACCCGCATATTTTGCAATTTCCACGTCACGTTTTTTGATGCCAAAATTCGCATTACAGCAAAATATGTATGTAATTTTATGTTGCCCAAACCATTCAAACTCTTTGCACACGCGCTCAAGTGGAAATTCAACAAGACCCATTCCCAATACGCCCCAATCGCAGTAGGTGCATCCAAACGGGCACCCGCGGTCTGTTTCCCACATAGCAAGCCATTCCGTCCCCGGGTTATTTCGCATAAGTTCATCAAATAAACCGGTAAGATAAGGAGAAGGCAATGTACTCAAATCCTTCATGCGCGGCGCGAGCGAAGTGGAACAATAATAAGCGCCCTCAATAAAACGAAACGAAGGCACATTGTGCATCCATGCGCGGCCCGGCTGATACTGTTCTAAAAGAGAGGCAAACGCGATTTCGCCCTCGCCATACACCGCGCAGTCAATAAAAGGATTCGCACGAAGGAACTCTTCCGCTTGTTCGGGAACTTCCGGCCCGCCAAAAACTATCAGACATTTTGGATTTTCTTCTTTGAGACGCCGCGCGATCGCAAGCGACAGATTTCTGTTCCATGTATAAGCGCTAAAACCCGCAATGTCGCAAGCAGAGAGATAAGATACAGCATCCTCAACGGGAAGCCGCTTGTAAATCGGCTGTAAAAAAGTGTATTCACCCATACGCGATATATGCGTTCTTGCGTATGCTTCCAAATACCCGGCTGTGAGCGGTAAATAATCCTGTCCGGAAAAACTGTTATTGATCTGCACAATCGCAATATTCATGGAATGCCTCCTTGACCAGTCAGACCGGTCTTGTCAATGAAATTCAAAATTAGACCTGTCCCTTAATAAATTTTAGAGTGAAATTTCAGAAATATGAGATGGGGCGCCGGTGAAAATTTTGAAGCGCCAGCAGGGCTAACGCAAGA
>SBBS01000076.1 GCA_005239605.1 bacterium
AGAATGTTTTTTTCATACCGTTGTATTATACCGCATTCCATCGAAAATCCTCAAAATTCGCTCTACTATACCTGTCTAGATTTCCCGGAGTATTATATGATACTACTATATCTTGACCCGACTATTTGGTCCATTGCTGTGGATAAACACACTCCGCATCGCGCGAACAAAGAATGATATACTACATATATGGCGGGGAATACCATACAACAACAAAATGCGCGCGGGCAAACATCCGCTTTACTCAATAAAGATCGCTTGGAAACTTTGAGCGACAGCTTGTTTGCGATTGTTATGACTATCCTGGTGGTAGATATCAAAGTTCCCGTGCCGTTTTCCAACCCGACTGATTCATGGCTTCACTACAGTATTCTCAATTTGTGGCCCCTGGCAGGCGGGTATTTTGTAAGTTTTTTGGTGCTTTCCATGTTTTGGATGAGCCATCATGTATTGTTCCACGCGATATCAAAAAACGTAAACCGCCAATTAATAACGCTCAATATGTTTTTCCTGATGTTTGTGGCGCTGGTGCCTTTTTCCACACATTTTCTTGGGGTGTACCACGAATATAAAACGGCGGTTCTGGTATACGGGCTGAATGTTATTGTCATTGGCGTCATGCTTCTTTCCATGTTTTGGTACGCGCTCTATTCGCGCGAAATTAAAAATGGGCGGCTCCCCGCGCATGTTATCCGCCGGATAAAAATACGCATCATGCTGCCGCCCGTATTTGCCGCGCTTGCTATTTTTGTGTCACCTTATTCCATTCTGGGGAGTCTCGTGTTGTTCGGCTTCCCCATTATTTTCAATATTATTCCGGGATCTCTAACGCTCATGGAACGCGCTGTTCAGAATCTAGTTTCATCATAAATATCTATAGACATTTTGCAAAAGGTTTTACGTTTTTACAAAGGCGTGCTTTTGCAGTACATTAAAAGGGTTATGGCAGATTTCTCCAAACCCTACAACCCGAAAGAAACCGAGGAACGGATATATGACCTCTGGCAAAAGTCGGGGTTTTTTACGCCCGAAAACCTGCCAAATGCCGACACGCGTGAACCGTTTAGTATCGCCATGCCCCCGCCGAACGCGACTGGAACATTGCATTTGGGACATGCTCTTGAATACTCTCTGCAAGACGCGATTATTCGTTTTCAGCGCATGCGCGGCAAGCGGGCATTATGGCTTCCGGGAACGGATCACGCGGCCATTGCCACCAATACAAAGGTGGAAAAAATGCTAATAAAAAAAGAGGGTAAAAACCGGCATGACATCGGCCGGGAGGCATTTGTAACAATAGTGGAAGATTTTGTTGCCAAAAGCCGCGGCGCCATGCAGCGGCAAATCCGCCAGATAGGCGCGTCTGTTGACTGGACGCGTGAAGCATTTACCATGGATGACCAGCGCTTGCTTGCGGTGCGAACGGCATTCAAGCGCATGTTTGACGCCGGCCTTATTTACAAAGGGTTCCGCGTCATAAACTGGGACCCCAAAGGCCAAACGGCTGTATCCGATGACGAAGTAGAACACAAAGAAGAAAAAGGAACTCTCTACACATTCCGCTACGCGCCTGATTTTCCCATTCCTGTAGCCACCACCCGCCCCGAAACAAAAGTCGGCGATACGGCCGTTGCGGTTCATCCTAATGACACGCGATACCGGCAATACATTGATAAAGAATTTACGATTGAATTTGCGGGAACAAAACTGCAAATAAAAATAATAGCCGATGAGTCCATTGACCCGGAATTTGGCACGGGCGCTGTCGGCATAACGCCCGCGCATAGCTTAATCGACGCGGACATCGCCCAGCGCCACGATCTGCCGATGGTTCAGATCATCAATGAATACGGCCGCATGACCGAAAGCGCCGGGCCGCTTGTTGCCGGCAAAAAAACAAAAGAAGCCCGCGAAATAATAGCCGCGTGGCTTAAAGAACGCAACTTGCTGGAAAAAGAAGAAACTATTGATCTTAACATTAGCATTGCCGAACGATCCGGCGGCGTTATTGAACCCCTGCCGAAACTGCAATGGTTTGTAAATGTTAATGCAAAATTCAAAATTCAAAATTCAAAATTATTACATATTCCTTCCGGTGAAGAAACCACGTTAAAAGATATCATGCGGCAAGCGGTGGCAAGCGGACAGATCAACATAATGCCTGACCGGTTTGAAAAAATCTATTTTCATTGGATAGATAATTTGCGCGATTGGAACATCAGCCGCCAGCTGTGGTATGGGCATCGGATTCCGGTATGGCGCCACAAAAGCGCGAAGTGCAAAGCGCAAAGTGCAAAGTTAGAAAACAACAACTTGATAGTTTCTATTGAACCTCTTACGCATTGTCCGCAATGCAATGACATTGTCGAACAGGACCCCGACACGCTTGATACGTGGTTTTCTTCAGCTCTTTGGACATTCTCCACTTTGGGTTGGCCTGATGAAAACGCAAAAGATTTGAAACTCTACCACCCCACATCCTTCATGAACCCCGGCTATGAAATTCTTTTTTTCTGGGTTGCGCGCATGGTGCTGATGAGCGGATTTTTGTTGGGAGAAATTCCCTTTAAAACCGTGTATCTGCACGGCATACTGCGCGATGACCAGGGCCGCAAATTCTCCAAATCGCTTGATAACGGCATTGATCCCGTGGATGTCATAGAACAATACGGCACCGACGCCCTGCGCATGGCGCTTGTTGTGGGTATTGGGCCCGGCAATGACGCGAATTTTGACCTCAACAAAGTAAAAGCGTATAAACACTTCGCCAATAAAATCTGGAACGCGGCGCGGTTTGTGCTCACGCACATAGAAGGGTTTGATCCAAAACAAGATGTTTCTCTCACGGAACATGACGCGTGTGTGGTAGAACAAGCACACACGCTCGCCGCGGAAGTTACCCAAGATATGGAAAATTATCACCTGTATCTTGCGGCAGAAAAACTCTATCACTACTTCTGGCACACATTTGCTGATATAATCATAGAAGAAGCAAAACCGCGCTTGCAGAGTAAAAACGCGGAAGAAAGAATATCGGCGCAGAAAATGCTCTACGAAACGCTTGTTCTCCAGCTCAAACTTCTGCATCCCTTCATGCCATTTATCACGGAAACGGTATGGGAACAGATTCCGAAAAAACATGAAGACTTGCTTATAATTCAAAAGTGGCCCGTCGCATAAAATTTGAATAGCCTTAGCATTCAACTTCTCTACGCATTTCTCGGCGGTCTTCTTCCCGCATTGATTTGGCTGTGGTTTTGGCTGCGGGAAGACCTGCATCCAGAACCAAAACGCCTTCTTTTAAAAGCATTCGCCGCGGGCGCTATAGCGATACCCTTTGCGCTTCTTGCGGAAGCCGCCGTTTCGTGCATTGTTACGTTTCTTTTTTTTGAAGATGTTTTGTTTGGGTTCTGCAAGAACTCCGTTCCTCTTTTTCGCGTGTTTTCCTCGCTTGCCAGCCCGCTGATTCTTATAGGTTTCGCTTTTGTTGAAGAAGTGATAAAATTCATAAGCGCGCGGCGATTTGTTCTTAAAGGAAAAGATTTTGACGAACCGGTAGACGCAATGATATATTTAATAACAACCGCTCTGGGATTTGCCGCTTTTGAAAATATATTTTTTCTTATTCCGGCGTTTGCAAACACATTGTTTGAAGGATTCATAGTATCTCATCTGCGGTTTCTCGGCGCAACTCTGCTGCATGCGGTAAGTTCCGGCGTCGTAGGGTATGCAATCGCCATTTCTTTTTACAGAGAAAATATAAAAACGCATTACCTTCTGATTGGCCTCTTCTTTGCGACAACCCTCCATACAATTTTTAATGGATTGGTTGGAAACGCTGAAAATGGCGGTCTCGGCCAAGCGTTTGGTATCCTTACACTCACAAGCTTATTCCTTATTTTCGCGTTTGATCGCGCAAAAAAAATAAAGCAAGCTTCTCGCTATCGGCAAATATCCCTACCCATTTCATCGCAAAACATATGACAAACGAAAAACAATCATTTTTTGAAAAACTCACCGGCGCCGTATCGTATGACGACGCGCCTCCTATAGAACAATCGCGCGAACAAAACGATGTGCCCATAAAAGAAACAGAAGAAACCTCCTCCACTGATGTTGAAAACACGCCTGACGAAAAAAATACGGAAGAGTGGCTTGAAGAAATAAACAACCATGAGGGCCAGCTTACGGTAGACGTATATCAAACACCCACGCATATTGTGGTGCAGGCTCCTATGGCGGGCGTACGGCCGGAAGATGTTGATGTATCCATCAACAACGACATGATAACCATCCGCGGGAAACGCCCTAAAAAAAACGAGATCGGCGATGATAATTATTATTACCGCGAGCTCTTTTGGGGGCCGTTTTCCCGATCTGTCTTGATGCCCGACGAAGTAGACTCAAACCGCACGGAGGCATCATTCAAAAACGGCCTTCTTACCGTTAAAATGGCAAAAGTAAACAAAGACGGCGTGCATCAGATAAAAATCCAGACGAAAGAAATTTGAACCAGCAGCAAGTTATCAACTTGAAAAGCAGCTCTTGTGAGCGGCTTTTCATTTAGAGTAATTTATGCTAGTTTATAACATAGTATGCCGCGGTAGCTCAGTGGTAGAGCGCGGCCCTGAAGAGGCCGGCGTCGGGTGTTCAATTCACCCCCGCGGCACATAAAAAAATATCCCTGTTACGCCGGGCTTGTTTTTTTATAGGAACATGCTATAACGGAATAAATTTGAAGGAGGGTCTTCTGTCATCCGATTTCACCGAACGATTGTGGAGGACGCTGAAGTATGCAGTGCATCTATCTTATCCACAAATACTGTCTAGACAAACCAGAGGGGTGTATATGTTGTTTTATACGGGCGATTAGCTCAGTTGGCTAGAGCGTCGCATTTACACTGCGAAGGTCGTAGGTTCGAGCCCTACATCGCCCACCAAAACCATACTTCGCGGTTTTTCGGAAACCATTTCGTGGGCGGCTCGCAGAGCCGCCCATTGATTTTGCCCCGACGAATCCAAACCGCTCGGCGCGCAGACGCGCGCCTCGCGGCTCTGCAAAAAGGGGTTCGACCCAAAGACTTCTTTGGCGGCAACCTTTTTACTAAAAAGGTTGCTATCACTTGCGATTTTTTCTAGTGTTTGAGCATAGTTCAACCAGTTTTCCATCGGTTCGACC
>SBBS01000060.1 GCA_005239605.1 bacterium
CAAATGCATGGAGTTCTTACGGGCAAGCGGCGGCTTCGCTTGTTATCCGCGACGCGCTGCTTGCGGTAACAGTGCATACCGCGAGTTCGGAGAAAGAAGGCGTGATTCCGGGCAATCAGGCAAGATTTCAAATCAACTGGCGGAACAATTTGCCGGTAAGCGCGCGCAATGCGGTGCTGGAAGCCGTTCTTTCAGGGGCGGCTATTGACTATGCGCGCGTGCGGTCCCAAACTGGTTCCTATGACAGCGCCAATCGGCGCGTGGTGTGGACTGCAAGCCAGGTTCCGGAGTTTCGGTTTGTGGAACCCGGGGCGTCGGGTATGGTAGAAGTTACGGCGCCGGTGCTTGCGCAATTGCCTATTCAGACTTTGGCAGACAAAAATTTTATAGCGCGGCTGGACGCGGTATTTTATACAAATACGACTCCGGAGGGTTTTGCAGGCGTGGAAACAAGCGGAAAAACGACAGCATCCGTGAAAGTTATAACCCAGTTCGGTTTTGCTTCGCGAGGTCTTCATCGGGACGGCGCGATTCAGAATACCGGGCCGCTTCCGCCGCGCGTGGGACTGGAAACAACCTACACAATTAGCTGGTCTGTAACTTCAAGCGGAAATGATATGGAAGGAGTTTCGGTGCGCGCTTCACTGCCAGCCAATGCGCAATGGAAACAAGTTACAAGTCCTGCGGGTGAACGGGTGATGTATGATTCGGATACACGTGAAGTTGTTTGGGATACGGGGTTTGTTGTTGCGGGGACCGGATATTCCCGGCCCGCGCGCGAAGTTTCATTCCAAGTGGGCATAGTGCCGGGTGTGAGCGATGTGGGGCGGACTCCGAATCTCGTGAGTTCTGCAACTGCGGCGGGAAGAGATACGTTTACCGGCATCCGGATTGAACAAAAAGCGGCGGCGGTAACCACACATCTGCCGTATGATCCGCTGGTTGCCAATAACGAATATGAAGTTGTGCAGTTTCATGGAACATGAAGCATAAAACTTGAAGCATGTATACGAATGAGAATTTAATGGAAAAAATTATCAGTTTGTGCAAACGCCGCGGGTTTATTTTCCCCGGGTCGGAAATTTATGGCGGACTTGCCAATGCGTGGGATTACGGCCCGTTGGGGGTGGAGGTAAAGAACAACATAAAGCGGATGTGGTGGGATCGGTTTGTGCGCCGGAGAAGCGATATATTCGGTCTGGATGCCGCGCTTATCATGAACCCGCGAGTATGGGAAGCAAGCGGACACCTCAAAGAATTTTCAGATCCATTGACGGAATGCCGCAAATGCCACGAGCGGTTTCGCGCGGATCAGCTGGAAGATGCGCATGCGTGCCCGGCATGCGGCGGGGAACTTACGGATCCATTGCAGTTTAATTTGATGTTGAAAACATATCTCGGGCCGGCGGAAGAAAAAGCAAACGAAGTATATTTTCGGCCGGAAACCGCGCAAGGCATGTTTGTGAATTTCAAGAATATGCTGGATACCATGCGCCCGCGTTTGCCTTTTGGCATTGCGCAGATTGGCAAGGCGTTCCGCAATGAAATTACGCCCGGAAATTTTATTTTCCGCACGCGCGAGTTTGAGCAGATGGAAATTGAGTATTTTATACGCCCGCCAAAGAATAATGAATGGGAAGAGCAGTTTGATATGTGGAGGCGGGAGATGGAGCAGTGGATAGCTGATCTGGGTGTGGATGCTTCGCGTGTGCGTGAAGTGGAAATTCCGGACGGCGAGCGGGCGCACTACTCAAAGCGCACCATTGATTTTGAATACGATTTTCCGTTCGGAAGAAAAGAACTGTACGGCCTTGCGTATCGGACCGACTTTGATTTAAAAAATCATGAGGGGTATTCCGGCGAGAATTTGAAGTATCGCGATCCGGAAACGCTTGAGGAGTTTTGGCCGCACGTGATAGAGCCCACCTGGGGCGTGGATCGCTCCGTGCTGGTAACGCTTCTTGAAGCATATCGGGAAGATGCCGAAAAAAAGCGCGTGTACCTAAAACTCCCGCCAAAACTGGCGCCGTATCAAGCGGCAGTGTTTCCGTTGCTTAGCAACAAGTCCGCACTCATTGAAAAAGCGGAAAATATTTATAAATCGCTTCAATCTTCAAGTTCCAAGCTTCATGTTGCATGGGATGAGCGCGGCAATGTGGGCAAGCGCTACTATGCGCAGGACGAGATTGGCACGCCGTGGTGCGTTACGATTGATTTTCAAACATTGGAAGATGATACGGTTACTGTGCGCGACCGCGATACGGCTCAGCAGGTGCGTAAGTCCATAGCCGAGCTTGACGATTATGTTAAGGAGATGATAGGGTGGTAAAAAATAATGAGGAGAGTAAGAGATGGTGATATTATTCATGATGTGTTTGTGGATTCTTGGAACAACGGCAAGTTTCTTTGCCGGATCACTGTTTGAAGCAGATATTGGATGGTGGCCGGTTATGTTGACTGTTGGTTTTAGTGGAGCAGGTTTAAGCTCTGTCTGTGCTGTAAACATTGGAATAAAATGGCAGATGAAGCAACATGCTCTGTTTTTGGAATCCTCTAAAAATGAAAAATGATAAAAGAGAGAGGCTTTGTGCCTCTTTTTTCTTTGAATAACAAATTTGAGGTAAAAATGATTAAACATAAAATTTTTACAAAAAACATGAACGATCGTCCATGTTTTTTGTAATTTATAAAACGTGTTTATGTGTATTCATGTATGCGTAGGCAAATCAACAAGGATATCATCGTATGACGGTGATATGCGTGTTTCGTAATTAGACCTGTCCCTTAATAAATTTTAGAGTGAAATTTCAGAAATATGAGATGGGGCGCCGGTGAAAATTTTGAAGCGCCAGCAGGGCTAACGCAAGA
>SBBS01000020.1 GCA_005239605.1 bacterium
ATTTCTTGCGTGAGCCCTGCTGGCGCTTCAAAATTTTCACCGGCGCCCCATCTCATATTTCTGAAATTTCACTCTAAAATTTATTAAGGGACGGGTCTATTATTTCTAACGGGATAAACACATCTTTGGCACGGCGTATTTTTGAACTTTTTCATAGGGAATTTCGCGATGTGCGCGAGGCGGCTCTTTTGCTTGCCGCAGCAACCATTGCCAGCAATCTTTTGGCGTTATTGCGCGATCGCTTGCTTGCGGCGCGTTTTGGCGCCGGCGCCGAGCTTGATATTTACTATGCGGCGTTTCGGGTGCCCGATTTACTATATGCGTTTTCGTTATTCTTTGCTGCATCCACGGCCGTTATTCCTCTTTTTTTGGAGCGATTTTCAGAAAGCGAGGAACGGGCGCGCGCGTTTTTGGATACGATTTTTGCCGCATTTCTCATAAGCGTCAGTATACTGGCAATACTGGCATATGTGAGTATCCCTTTTATTGTTCCGTTTTATGTGCCCGGTTTTGATGTGGAAAGCAGGCAAGAAGTTATTCAAATGGCGCGCATATTGCTTATTTCTCCCCTTTTTTTAGGTCTTTCCGGCCTTGTGTCCGGTATTTTGCAGTCGTTCCGTAAATTTTTTGTTTATGCCGCGACATTTCTTTTTTATAACGCGGGCATTATTGTAGGAATTCTTGTGTTTGTGCCGCGGTGGGGGCTCTCGGGGCTTGCGTGGGGAGTTGTGTTTGGCGCTTTATTGCATGTGCTTGTTCAAATACCAAGTTTGATACGCACCGGATTTTTTCCGCGGATTCGCATTCAGTCATTTTCTGACATGGCGCAGGTTTTTATGAGATCATTTCCGCGTACGGCGGGACTGGCGGTAATGCAAGCCGCATTTGTTGCGGTAACCGCAATCGCTTCCACATTAGGGGCGGGGTCTATTGCGATATTTCAGTTTTCTTTTAATTTGCAGTCTATTCCGCTGGCGGTAATCGGTCTTTCCTACAGCGTGGCGGCGTTTCCAACTATGGCTGAACTTATCGTAAAGCGCGAGCGCGCTGTTTTTTTTGAACACCTTATTTCCGCTTCCCGTTCCATCATGTTTTGGACGCTTCCTCTGACGATACTTTTTATTATATTGCGGGCTCATATTGTGCGCGTGGCGCTTGGCGCGGGAGAATTTGGATGGGCGGACACGCGGCTGGCAGCAGCCAGCCTCGCGTTATTTGCGGTGGGTATTGCGGCGCAGAGTCTTACCGCTCTTTTTGTGCGGGCATTTTACGCGATTGGCAATGTGCGCGTGCCGATAGCAGTAAACATGTTTGCGTTATTGGTTACGGTGGTGTTTGCTTTTTTCTTTGTGCGCATCCTGCAAGAAATATCAGCAATTCATCTGCCTTTTTTCCACATACTTCGGGTGGTTGATGTGCCGCAAGCGGCGGTTCTTGGTTTGCCGCTCGCGTTTACGCTGGGCGCTTTGGTAAACATGGCGCTTCTTGGTTTTTATTTGAGGCGGATGGAAGGGGGTGACGCATTTCGTTTACGCGCATTTGCTCCTTTTTTGGGTGATATGGCGGGCTCGTGTGCGGTTTTGGGAATTGTGAATTATGGTATTTTGCAGGCATCAGTATCTTTATTTGACGCAAATACGTTTTGGGGCATATTTTTGCATGGGTTTTTAGCGGGTATATGCGGCATCGGATCCGCAATACTTTTTTTGCGTGCGCGCGGCAATAAAGAACTTAGGGAAGCGCGAAGCATGTTAGGACGCAAGTTTTGGCGGAAACCGGCGGTGGGTCTTGAGCCGGAGCACTTGTAATTTCACAGTTCAAAGCATTTTATCGCCGGGTATTGATTTTTTATAATTTTTGCTGCCATCAATAAATAATATGAATAACGAGTCAATCCGCAATTTTGTGGTGATAGCCCATATTGACCATGGAAAGTCCACGTTGGCGGACCGGTTTTTGGAGCTAACGCATGCCGTGGATGCCCGCAACATGCGGCCCCAGATGCTTGATCAGATGGACTTGGAACGCGAACGCGGCATTACGATAAAAATGCAGCCCGTCCGTATGATTTGGAGACCAAATCATACGGAAACTCGAAACTCGAAATTCGAAATTCTAAATAAATCACAAACCCAAAATTCTAAAACACCGGATAGTTTAGATTTTCGTGCTTCTGATTTCGAGTTTGCAGATTCAGAATATATTCTGAATCTGATAGACACACCAGGGCATATAGACTTCTCGTACGAAGTTTCGCGCGCGCTGGCGGCGGTTGAGGGCGCGGTGCTGTTGGTGGACGCTACGCAAGGCGTGCAGGCCCAAACCCTTACCAATTTGCATATTGCCCAAAAAGAAGGCCTTGCCATTATACCGGCGGTAAATAAAATTGATGCGGCAGACGCCCGTGTGCCTGAAACCGTGCGCGAGCTTGCGAAACTGCTTGGATGTCCGGAAGAGCGCATATCGCGCATATCGGGACGCACGGGCGCGGGTGTTCAGGAGCTTTTAGAACGCGTGGTGCGCGAGGCGCCGCCGCCTACGATTGCAGATACGGAAACAAGCAAGCTCCGCGCGCTGATTTTTGATTCTGCCTTTGAAAGCCATCGCGGGGTTATTGCGTATGTGCGCGTATTCAGCGGGGAGATAAAAAAAGGAAGCAAGGCGTATTTATTTGCAATGTCTACTCCTTTTGAAGTAAAAGAAGTCGGCATATTCGCACCCGCGCTTACGCCGAAAAACTCGCTCCAGGCTGGAGAGATCGGCTATGTGGTAACCGGTATAAAAAATTCTGCCGCGGTAAGTATTGGGGATACCATTATTCTTGCTTCATCGGTTGCTGATGATTATCTCAAACCGCTTCCGGGATACGCGCGGCCGCAGCCGGTTGTGTGGGCTAATTTTTACCCGGAAAAAGAGCAAGATTTTGACGCATTGCGCGATGCTTTGAGCCGGCTGCAGTTAAATGACGCCGCGTTTCGGTTTGAACCGGAATTTTCCACGGTCTTGGGAAGAAGTTTTGCATGCGGCTTTTTAGGCATGCTGCATCTTGAAATTGTAACCGAACGCTTGCGCCGCGAATTTTCACTTTCCGTGGTGGTCGCCAGCCCGTCTATTGCATACGAAGTTACCAGAAAAAACGGCATTGCAGAAACCATAACTTCGGCGGCAAAATTTCCGCCGTCTGCGGATATTCAATCCATCCGGGAGCCGTGGATAACAGCGGAAATAATTACGCCCGGGCGCTACCTGGGAAACATTCTTGCGCTTGTGGACACTTATGAAGGGAAGGTGATTTCCAGTGAACCGTTAACAAGCGGCGGGAGCGTTTTTTTGGAGTCGGCAGATATTCGTATGAAGCTGTTTGCGGAATTGCCGCTTCGCGAAATTGTTTCTGATTTTTTTGACACGTTAAAAAGCGTTACCGCCGGGTATGCATCGTTTACATACGAACTGGCAGGGAAACGCCCTGCCCATGTGGAGCGTATTGATATTCTCATCGCGGAAGAACAAATGCCGGCGCTCGCGCGCATTGTGTCGGGCGCGAAAGCTCTTACTATCGCGCGTTCGCTGGTCGGGAAGTTAAAAGAAGTACTGCCGCGCCAACTCTTTCAAGTAAAAATTCAAGCGGTTATCAATGGCCGCATTGCGGCGTCTGAAACAATTTCCGCGCTGAAAAAAGATGTTACCGGTTATTTATACGGCGGCGACCGGACTCGTAAAATGAAACTGTGGAAAAAACAAAAAGAGGGTAAAAAACGTATGAAATCAGAAGGCAAGGCGCATATCCCTCCGGAAGCATTTCTTCAAATTATGAAACACTGACACGGAACTTTGCGGAACAAATACGGGATGGTACCATGGACATATTAGAAGAAAACATACGGGCCAACCGAGAATAATAACATGCTTAACACCACGAGAATGCTTAATATCACCCAGATAACGCTGATCCATTTTTTTGCTTTTTGCGATCTCATACGATTATGGTATCCTTTTTATGCGTGATTTTCAAGAACAAAACCGTTGGCGCGCGATTTTTGCTTCCCGCACGATGCTTAGTATAATACTATTACTGCTTTTAGGAATGGGGGTTGCAAGTTTTCAGGCGCTTGAGGCTGGGTGGTCGGCGGAAGCCGAGCGCGCGGCATTGAAAGAACGTTTGCGCGAGTTAGAGGAAAAGAAAGGCGCGCTTACGACAGAACTGGAAGAATTGCGCAGCCAGGAAGGCATTGAACGCGAAGCGCGGCAAAAATTAAATTTTCGAAAAGCGGGGGAAGAAGTGGTTATTATTAAAGAAGGAAATGGAGAGCGTATCAGCAAAGAACAAGTTGAAGCGGGTTTATTTTTAAAGCTGCTGCAATGGCTCGGAATACAATAATGAAGAAAATTATTATTATATTAATCATACTGGCGGGCATCGGAGGTATTGTCTGGTTCTTCGGTTTGTTTCCCGTAGGCCGGATAAACGGGGAATTTGTATTTTATAAAACGTATAACGAACGCGTGAAGGCGCTTGAACGGTTTGAAACAAAAAACCGTCTTGCGGCAGGAAGCGCTTCGTTTACCTCGTCCGAACGGGAAGAAATTCAAAAATCCATTCTCCAGAATCTCATTGTGGAACGTGTTTTTTGGCAATATGTCGAAGAACATACAGCGCTCTCCGGCTTGAAAGAATCCGTGGACGCAGTGGTGGCGAGCACGCTTAAAGAAGCAGATCCAAATGTTCTTCCGCAGGCAACAAAAGAGTTATATGGCTGGTCGGTTGACGAATTTACGGAAAATGTGCTGTTTCCGCAAGCGTTTCAAAATGAGTTGAGAGAAGCAATTGAACGCGACGACGCGCCGTTTGATGAATTTGCGCGGACGCAATTAACCAATGCGCAGGTACAGCTTTATCTTGTTCCCTGGAAGTGGGAAAACGGCGGGTTGGTTGATAAGTAAAGAATTTCCGGAAAAGTTGAGATTTGTAGTAAAGCCGATATAAAACTTCTTATCTTTCATACGATACGAAGTCACCTCGTCTCCTGCAGAGCCTCGAGAAGTTAGACTTCTTGAGTTTGACTCGGAGCGGGTGAAGGGAATCGAACCCTCATCTTAAGCTTGGGAAGCTTACATTCTGCCATTGAACCACACCCGCAATACCAAAAACATAGCATGTTCGGGTGGAATTGTCATACGGTTTTTTGATTGCGTTTTAGATATACTACTGATATAGTGCCAGAGAAGTTTACCCATTAGACCTGTCCCTTAATAAATTTTAGAGTGAAATTTCAGAAATATGAGATGGGGCGCCGGTGAAAATTTTGAAGCGCCAGCAGGGCTAACGCAAGA
>SBBS01000062.1 GCA_005239605.1 bacterium
AAATATAAAGCGGAAGCGGACCCGAACGCGGGCGCGCGCGCGGCATTGTCGGAAAGAATATTGGATATAGTACGGGCAATAAGCGGTTCTAGAACTTGCTCGGGTTTTTGTTTATGTTCCCACGCACGCTCACCGTTGTTTTTTTCCACGCTTAAAATCGCGGTATATTCTTGTTTTACGCCATCGTTTGCAAAAACGCCGTAAACGGACGCAAGTTCTAAAAGCTGAACTTCTCCGCCTCCCAAAACCAAAGTCAGTCCATATTGGTTGGGCCCTTTAAGAGTGGTAATACCCAGACGGCGCGCCATAGCAAGTGTGTCTCCGAGTCCGGTAAGATATAACACTTTTACCGCCGGCACGTTTATGGATTGCGCCAGGGCTTCCCGAAAAGTTATAGGGCCGCGAAAGATGCCGTCATAGTTTTGCGGCTGGTAGCTTTCTGCGCCGTCAACCGCGAATTCAGTCGGCACGTCAAACACAACTGTTTCGGGTGTATATCCTTTTTCAAACGCGGCGGCATACGCGATTGGTTTGAATGCGGATCCGGGCTGCCGGTGCGCAATCGTTACGTTAAAATTTCCTTCTTCCTCGCGTTTAAAATAATCCTTGGAGCCAACCATGGCAAGAATTTCTCCTGTTTTCGGATCAAGAGCCACCAGGCCGGCATTTCCGGCATTATAGTCTTTTTTGATTTTTTCAGCATACAATGCGATTACTTCTTCCGCATGTGTTTGAAGGTTTACATCAAGGGTGGTGCGCGCCGAAAGGCCGTTTTTTCGTAAAAACTCTTCTCCAAATTGCTGAGACAATATATCAACAACATACATGACAAAATGGGGCGCGCGTATTCCTTGAGCGGATGGCGGTAAAAACACAACTTCTTCCTTGCTTGCCGCATCCGCTTCTTGTGTTGAAATAAAACCCAATTCTGTCATGCGCTTCAAAATAATATTTTTTCGCGCAACCAGTTCATTTTTATGATTTCCATAAGGAGAGTAGAAGGAAGGAGCTTTGGGAAGCGCTGCCAGGTAGGCGGCCTGCGCCAGCGTAAGATCGCGCGCGCGCGCTCCAAAAAATACTTGAGCAGCCGCCTCAATCCCATAAGCGTTGGAGCCGTAGGGAATTTCATTCAGGTACATATTCAGAATCTCATCTTTTGAATATCTTTGTTCTATTTTCAGCGCGAGCGCCGCTTCTTTTATTTTCCGCGTAATTGTTTTTTCTGATGTGAGAAGCGTGTTTTTAACAAGTTGTTGCGTAATGGTGGATCCGCCTTGCACAAGCGCTTGTCCGCGCGCCAAATCGGTAACAAACGCGCGCACTATTGAAAAAATGGAGATGCCTGGGTGGTTATAAAAATAACTGTCTTCTATGGCTATGGCGGCGTTTTTTACATTCCGTGGAATTTCTTCAAAGGAAACCACCGTACGTTTTTCTTCGTTGTACAGTTCATATAACAAGACTTCTCCTGTGCGGTCGTATATTTTTGTTGATTCAATAACTTCGCGGTTGTCAAATTCATTTATGTTCGGAATAGGAGTGGTAAGCGCCACAAAACTTGCGAAGGCGATAACTCCAAAAGAGCTTATTAGTCCCAGAATAAATATTATTTTAACAATGCGCCGCAAACGCGACTTTAAGGATTTATCTCTAATGGGGTTGACATTCATAGTAAAAATATACATTATATTTCTTTTTTTAGCAACATTCCTGTAGTTTTGTGAGTGGAACAGTTATTGCATATATGCTACATTTAGCAACATGACGCATATAAGCATAGATAAAGAAAAAATAGAAGAAGTCCTCACTCGATCAGTTGATCGGGTGTATCCGACCAAGAACACCCTTCGCGAGCTCTTGTCTTCCGGCAAACAAATACGGGTGTATACAGGAATTGATCCCACAGCCGACTATGTGCATCTTGGTCATTCCACGAACTATTTGGTGCTGAGGCGTTTTCATGAACTAGGACATAAGATTATCGTGCTTGTGGGTGATTTTACCGCGATGATCGGCGATCCTACCAATAAAACAACAACCCGAACTTCGCTTACAAAAGAAACAATTGCAAAAAATCTCACGTCATTTAAGGAGCAAATCGGAAAAATTCTTAATTTTGAAAACAAAGATAATCCGATAGATTTTGTATTCAACAGCGCATGGCTCACTGCTCTTGCTTTTGAAAAACTAGTTGAGCTTGCATCCCAGTTTACCGTTCAGCAAATGCTTGAGCGCGATATGTTTGAAAAACGCATGAAAGAAAATAAACCATTGTATGTGCATGAATTTTTTTATCCGTTACTGCAAGGATATGATTCGGTTGCTCTTGAAGTTGATTTGGAAGTTGGCGGCACGGATCAAACATTTAATATGCTTGCGGGACGCACGCTTGTGCGCCGCTATCTCAATCGCGAAAAATTCGTGCTTACTACTCCTTTACTGGCGCATCCGGTTACAGGCGAAAAGCTTATGAGTAAGAGTATGGGAACCGGCATAGCGTTAAACGATCCGCCGGAAGACATGTTTGGCAAGGTAATGGCTTTGCCGGACGGGATTATTCTGCAAATGTTTCGGGATTGCACGCGCGTGCCCAGGGACGAGATTGATAAAAAAAAGGCGTTTCTTGAAAAAGGAGAAAATCCTCGGAATATAAAACTTGAGCTTGCGCGGGAGATTACCGCGTTGTATCACGGCGCAGATATTGCTGAATCAGCCCGGCGCCATTGGGAGCAAATGTTTAGCGAGAAGAAAATTCCAAACACAATTCCGGAAGTTGCGGCAAAGAATAATGTTTTATTAGCGGACTTTTTGGTAAAAGAAAAATTCAGCAAATCAAAAACAGACGCGCGGCGCTTGTTTGGACAGGGCGCCATAGAGTTTGATGGAGTAATTATAAAAGATATTTCGTTTGTGTTGGAACATGATGGGGTTCTTCGGGTTGGCAAGAAAGTTTTGATACGAGTCCGTGTGAAATAAATCCCGTTAGAAATTATTTTAAAAACAATAGACCTGTCCCTTAATAAATTTTAGAGTGAAATTTCAGAAATATGAGATGGGGCGCCGGTGAAAATTTTGAAGCGCCAGCAGGGCTAACGCAAGAA
>SBBS01000064.1 GCA_005239605.1 bacterium
AATTTTGAAGCGCTAGCAGGGCTAACGCAAGAAATTTTCACCAAGCCCCGGCCAGATTTCGGGAATTTTTAGCCGAAAATTTATTAAGGGACAGGTCTAGTGGGTGCGAAGCCAATCAAGTAAGCGCGCGGTGTCATCAAAGCGATCAAGGCGCGTGGAGTTAAGAACAACGATAATGGAAAGTTTGCCGACAGGAATTTCTGCCACCGTGGCAAGCGTGCCGCCCGCGGCATCGGTAAATCCTGTTTTTCCGCTAATCACCCCGGGTTCATTCATAAGAAGCGTGTGAGTGGGAGAAAGAACATGCTCGCTGCCTTCTTCAGACGGAAGTGTCGCGGGGATGGGGTGCATATTGTGCATAAGCGGGTATCGGAGCGCGTATCCTATCAACCGCGCCGTTTCCTCCGCAGTTGACACGTTGCTTATAATGCCCGCCTTCTCGTCGGTATCAAGGCCGGTGGGATTTTCAAAATGAGTGTCCGTGAGGCCCAAATTACCTGCGGTTTCGTTCATAAAGCGCACAAAAATGTTCTGACTTTCTTCAAAGGAACCTGCTCCATACACAAACCCCACATGTTCGGCAATGGCAACCGCGGCATCATTGCTTGATGAGGCAAGCATAAGAACAATCAAATTACGAAGAGAAAAATGTTCGCCAGTCAAAAGCCCCGCTTCATCCCCTTCTGCCGCAACCGCCTCCGCATGAATTTCTATGATATCATTCTCCCCTATGCGTTCAAGCGCCGCAAGCGCAGTCATTATCTTTGTAATGCTTGCGATGCCAAAAAGCTGCTCGGCATTTTTTTGAAACAGAAATTCATTTTGCAGCGGATCATATACAACTGCCGCTTCTGCCGTAAGATGCGGCGGCAAAGGCAAATGTTCTTGAGAAGCATCGAGAAGCGGTGAATCAACGGCGCCTAACAAGGCGGCATATCGCGCCGTCTTATGCGAATCAGCGCGCGGCTGTTTAAGAGGCAAAACAAAAAGCAACGCCCATCCCGTAAGCGCGCAAATAAAAATAAAACGAAAGAGCGAGCTCATGAACCTATTATGGCTTTTTTTGCGGCGTGTTTTCAATCCCCCGCAAAAGCTCTTTTTGCACAGTTTCAAATTCCGGCAATTGGGCAAATGACGTAATGCCTAAAAATTTCATAAATTCCATTGTCGGCTGGTACCGATATCCTTTTCCGCCGTCGGCAGGCATACGCTCAATAAGTCCCCGTTGGGCAAGGCCCCGAAGCGTAAAAGAAGAATTCACGCCGCGAATATAATCCACATCGGCGCGCGTGATAGGATGGCGATATGCGATAATGGTAAGAGTTTCCAAGCCAGCTTTTGAAAGGTCTCCCAACAGTTCATCTTTGATAAGCTGTTCTGCATACGAGGAAAGATGCGGCGCGGTTACAAGCGAAACAAGTTCATCTTTTTGCAAAACGCGGATACCGCGCGTCTGGAGCGTTTTTTCCAGTAAAACGATTGCTTCTCGCGCTTCGGCGGCGGAACACGCGGCATGTTTTGCAAGCAAAGAAACAGACAAAGGTTCTCCCGCCACAAAGAGAAGCGCTTCTATGATAGATGGGAGACTGTTCATAACATACAAAATTTTACGTTTTTCGCTTTACGCTTTTCGCTTTATTTCTATATCTCCAAAATGCGTTCCTTGCTCAACGGCAATGTGCCCTTGTTTTATCAATTCAAGCAGAGCCAAAAAACTTATGATAATTTCCGTTTTTTCCGTAACTGAACCTATAAATGTTTTGAACGATTGTGTAAACGACCGCTCCACGCGCGCCAGAAGCTCGTTTATTTTTTCCTCTAATGACACAATATGCTGAATTGTTTTTTTTGGCAGCCGCGCGGGAGAAAACGCCGGTAATGCGCGCAAAAGCGCAATGATTTTTTCATAAAGAAGTGAAGGCGTAACTCCTTCCGGCGGATAAAAAAGCAGAGGAAGGTCGTATGAAGCCGCGCGCTCAAACATGCGGTTTCCCTGTATGGCAAGCTCTGAAATATGCCGCGAAAGTTCCCGCATGCGGCGCAGGTGAGCAAGGCGATTTTCCAATTCGTGTATATCAAACTCTTCTTCATCGGTAACAGGTAGGTTTGGTAAAAGTGAGCGAGATTTAATAAGCATGAGCGTAGACGCAACAACCAAAAAATTTGCAATTTCGTCGGGCGCAATGGAAGCTCGCGATTTTATTTCCGCAACATACGCGTCCGCAATGGCGGCAAGAGACACTTCATTTATGGAAAGCTTATTTTTTTCTATCAAATCCAGAAGTAATGTAAGAGGCCCCTCAAAAATTTCTGTTTTTATATGGTACATAGAAAATAATTAAAAATTCAAAGTGCAAAGTGTAAAATTTAGGTGTTCCGGCACAGCCGGAATTATTTTTATCATTTTACATTAGACCTGTCCCTTAATAAATTTTAGAGTGAAATTTCAGAAATATGAGATGGGGCGCCGGTGAAAATTTTGAAGCGCTAGCAGGGCTAACGCAAGA
>SBBS01000030.1 GCA_005239605.1 bacterium
TTCTTGCGTTAGCCCTGCTAGCGCTTCAAAATTTTCACCGGCGCCCCATCTCATATTTCTGAAATTTCACTCTAAAATTTATTAAGGGACAGGTCTAATAAAACACGGCACAAATAAATACATCATTAAGATAACTGTCAAAGTGTTCGTGTTCTATTTCTAACGGGGTTGAAAATTCAAGCGCTATATGATAATCTGTTCTACACATAACAATAATACTTAAATTTTGGCATGTCGCGCAGTTCTAAAAAAGGTCCTTATGTGGATGAAAAGCTTTTGAAGAAGCTTTCCAAAGCTACGCCGGGTTCAAAAGCCGTTATAAAAACATGGGCGCGAAGCTCCATGATTAGTCCCGAAATGCTCGGCTACACGATAGGCGTGCATAATGGGAAAGAACATATCGCGGTGCTTATTAGTGAAGATATGATTGGGCATCGGCTGGGCGAGTTTAGCCTTACGCGCAAGTTTGTGCGCCATGGAGGAAAAATGCAAAAAGAACAGGAACAAAAAGCAAAAACCGCCGCATCTGCAAGCACGTCGGCAAAGAAATAACATGGCAGCCGCGAAAGCACAATTGCGTTACGCGCGTATATCCCCTCAGAAAGTGCGGCGTGTTGCCGACGTTATTCGCGGTTTGCCGGTTACAGCCGCGCGCGCGCAGCTTTCTTTGCTTCCCCAACGACCATCGCCCGTATTGCAGAAACTGCTTGCGTCAGCGGTTGATAACGCAAAACAACAAGGGTTAACGGAAACTGATTTAATTGTGCGTTCGCTGTTAGTGAATGAAGGCCCGGTGTTTAAGCGTTCCATGCCGCGCGCGCATGGTCGAGCAACTCCCATTCGTAAACGGACAAGCCATATTATGTTAATAATAGGAGAAAAATAATTCAAAGCGCAAAATGAAAAGCGCAAAGTTTTGGTATCGCTCTGCGATGATATATAAAATGAGCGAAGCGAACACCGGCATTTTGAACTTTACATTTTGAATTTTGCGCTTAGTGAAGCGATTATGACCCACATAGCACATCCATACGGCGTACGACTGGGAATATTAAAACCGTGGCGTTCCCGGTGGTTTGATACGCGCGGATATCGGCATGTGTTGAAAGTGGATACATTGCTTCGCGCATATATATGGCGGGAACTGCAGGACGTTTTGATAGAAAGCATTGAAATTGAGCGATCTCCCCGCGCTCTTACGATTATCATAAAAACGAGCCAGCCGGGTATTCTTATTGGACGCGGCGGGGAGGGCGCGGAAAAATTAAAAGCAAAGATACAGGAATTTATTTCCAAAGTGGAACGTCAGCCGGGCACGGCAGGCGCTCGTACGCCGGAAGGAGGCGTGGAGGGCCGGGGACGCCTGGAGGTGCGCCTTACAATTGAAGAAGTGCGAATGCCGGAAACATACGCAAATATTGTTGCTCAAATGATGGTGCAAGATCTTGAACGCCGGCTGCCGTTTCGGCGCGTGCTTAAAAACGCGATTGAAAAAACGAGTGCGAACAAGGAAGTGTTGGGCGTAAAAGTTGCCTTGAAAGGCAGACTTGACGGATCTGAAATGGGACGGTATGAATGGTTGCGGAAAGGTCGTATTCCATTGCAGACCTTGCGAGCGAATATTGACTACGCTTTACAAGAAGCTCGTTTGCCGTATGGCACGATAGGGGTAAAGGTCTGGATATATAAAGGAGAGGTGTTTTCCGAAAAACAAGGAACGAAGTGACTATGTTTTTCGAGAACCCCGCTCCAATTTTAACCACCTACTCGTACTACCAAGGTTTCCAGCGTAAGCGCATTCGCTCAAGCGCTTGGTCTACCGAGTATATAGCTGAAACTGGAGCGGGGCGCTCAATTTTTAGCCTTCGTTTCGCTCAGTAAAAATTGGCATGTTGGTCCCAAAAAAAGTAAAACACAGGAAATGGCAGCGGGGCAGGAGCCGCGGCATAGAGACGCGCGGCGTTGACTTGGCATTCGGATCTTTTGGTTTGAAAGCATTGGAAGCGCGATGGATTGATTCCCGTCAAATTGAGGCCGCGCGACGTGCCATGACGCGCTACGTTCAGCGCGGAGGAAAGATTTGGATTAGGATTTTTCCCGACAAGCCCATAACAAAACGTCCGCCGGAAACCACGCTGGGCGGGGGAAAAGGAGCGCCTGACCATTATGTGTTTCCCGTTCGCCCGGGCCGCATTCTTTTTGAAATGGATGGCGTTACGAGTGAAATTGCGCGCGAGGCGCTTCGCCGGGCAGGCGCCAAGTTGCCCATGAAAGTGAAGGTCGTAAGCCGCAGTGAAATATTGCCGCAATGATGGTATGAAAACACGCGATATAAAAGAAAAAACAACGGAAGAACTTTTGCGGATACTGCCAGTCATTGAGAAACAATTGAGCGATGCGCGGTTTAATCTTGCGGCCGGTCGTGTAAAAAATGTGAAAGAAGCAAAGTTGCTTCGTCGCGCCATTGCTTGCATAAAGACGGTGGCGCATGAACGCGGAATATGAAAAACATTTATCCCAAAAAATTGAAGGGCGTTGTAGTATCCGATCGCATGACGCGTACAGCGGTTGTTTTGGTAACGCGGCTGCAAAAATATCCGAAATATAAAAAATATCACAAGGTAAGCAAAAAATTTAAAGCGCACGATGAACACGGCGAATATAAAATAGGCGACAAAGTAATGATACAAGAGACGCGGCCGTTGTCTAAAGACAAGAGATGGAGGATTATCGGAAAAATATAATTCAAAAACGAATCGATTATGATTCAACCTCAAACAAGATTAAAAGTGGCGGATAATACGGGCGCAAAAATTGTCCAAGTTTTTAAGATTTTGGGCGGCACCCGGCGCCGGTATGCGCGCATCGGGGATGTTGTGGTTGCGTCCGTGAAGATTGCCGAACCAAAAAAAACCGTGAAGAAAAAAGATGTCGTGCGCGTGGTTATCGTGCGTCAATCTCAGCCGTTTCGCCGGCAAGACGGATCATATATTCGGTTTGATGATAATGCCGGCGTGCTTGTGGACGGGCTTGAGCCGCGGGGCGGACGCATGTTTGGTCCGATACCGCGCGAGTTGCGGGAGCGCGGGTTTACCAAGATTATTTCATTAGCGGAAGAAGTGGTGTGATAAAAGTTAAAAATGCAAAGTGCAAAATGCAAAATTATGGTATCCCGCTTACAGCGGGATGATATGCAAATCTCATTAGATGAGGGATAGTGAAATATGAAAATTAAAAAGGGAGACAATATAAAAATGATTGCGGGAAAAGATCGGGGGCGAACCGGCAAGGTTTTGCGCGTGTTAGTGGCGCGCGAACGCGTTGTGGTGGATGGCCTTAACATGCTCAAACGCCACGCGCGTCCGCGCCGCCAAGGGCAAAAAGGAGAAGTTATTCAATTTTCTTCCTCGGTTCATGTTTCTAATGTGGAGCTTGTGTGCGGGTCATGCGGCAAGGCAGCGCGGGCGGGATATCGGTTGGAAGGCGACAAAAAGGTTCGGATTTGTAAAAAATGCGGAAGCGTTATGTAATGCATATGACAGCAATGCAGGACAAGTATAAAAAAGAAGTTTCTCCCGCCATGCGGAAACGTTTTGGATATTCCAGCATAATGGCGGCGCCGCGTGTTACAAAAGTGGTGGTGCATGCAGGCACGGGGCGGTTGGGGCGCGACAAAGGAGGAGATGAGGAAGTGATAAAATATCTTACTGCCATAACAGGACAACGTCCGCTTCCCTGCGCCGCGCGCAGCTCTATTGCGTCATTTAAAACGCGTCAAGGGCAAGTGATAGGTTATAAAGTGACCTTGCGCGGCAAGCGCATGTATGATTTTCTAGAGCGGTTGATAGGAGTTGCGATACCGCGTATGCGCGACTTTCGGGGACTTGATCCAAAGTCGGTCGATCAAGGGGGATCCTTGACTATTGGCGTTCGGGAGCATATCATTTTCCCTGAAACCATAGGTGAAGATACGCGCTTTATTTTTGGGTTGGAAGCAACAGTGAATACAAACGCAAAAACGCGCGAGGAAGCTCTTGAATTGTTTCGTTTGTTAGGGCTTCCATTGAAAAGAATGTAAAATAGACCCGTCCCTTAATAAATTTTAGAGTGAAATTTCAGAAATATGAGATGGGGCGCCGGTGAAAA
>SBBS01000032.1 GCA_005239605.1 bacterium
TCTTGCGTGAGCCCTGCTGGCGCTTCAAAATTTTCACCGGCGCCCCATCTCATATTTCTGAAATTTCACTCTAAAATTTATTAAGGGACAGGTCTATTTATTGAGACAGAGTTGATGGTATGCTAAATATCTCTCGCGGCGGGGGTGTTTGGCCGGTTTGCAGAAGTTCCATTTCGCGTTCGCGCAGTAATTTGAGAACAGAATCCAGTTCTTTGAGGCGTAAGGCAACGGGTTCGGAAGTAAATTGATCCGGAATGTCTTGAGGCGCGTTTGCGAATCGCCAAAATAGCCACGCATCCACCAGGAGAATTATAAGAAAAATCACACCAAATACAATAAGCGCGCTTTTCCAGTAATGGGCAGGCGTAAAGAGGAAGGTGCGCCAGGCTTTTTGCGCGCGCTGCCGAATATGCGCGCCTTCCGTCAGTATATTGTTGAAAAAATTTTTCATAATGTAAGAACACTAAGGCGCATAATTGCCTGCGCGCGCTCGTTTTTTGCGGAAATTTCCAGAGATGATATGTTCGCGAAATAAGGCATCAATTCCGTCTGTTTGATGAATTGCATAAGCTGAGCAAGAGATCCCGTCGCGGTTACAGTAAACTTGGCTTGTTTGGCGGCAGCGGGATCAGCGATTGAATTTGCTTGGATGGAAATAGTTACGCCGTTTTTGGCTGCCGTTGTTTCCAGAAGCGTTACAAATGGCACCGCGTTTTCCAGGTTAAGAAACGCGGCATTCAAAGCGCTTAGATCGTTGCCTCGTTTTTCTATTTCATGCTCGGAATCCCGCAAAAACGTTTCGCGTTTTTCGAGGTATTCAAGTTTTTTGGTTGTATCAGCCAGAGAAAAAGAAGTCGGTTTAATAAAAAAGAAATAGACCGAAAACCACGCGCCTAGCAAGAAAAGGTTGCCGATAAAACCTCCCGCAATTACACGCAGCAGCGCTTGTTTTTCTTTCATATATTTTTTTCGTTACGAACAGTAAGGGAAAGCGTGAATAAGATATTTTTTTCTCGCAGGATATTTTCCACGGGTGATTGCACGTCATAAAAAGCCGGTTGCGCGCGGATGGCGGAAATAAATTGTAAAAGGTCGTTGCGGGTTACGGCGTTTCCTCGTATTGTCACGCGGTTTGTTTCTTTGTCAAAAGAAAGGGACGCAAGCGTTATGCCCAAAGGAGCTTCTGCGATGATGTGTGTTATGAGCGTTGTGAGGGAATCTTCCTGCGTAATGGCATTATATGTTTGTAATTGGTTGAGGGCGGCGTTTATTTGTTGAATGCGCGTTTCTATGTTGTGCGCTTGTTCTGTGTTGATGGTTTGCTGCTGCGCGGCGAGCAGTTCTTGAGCGCCCTGGTTTTGAAAGAACAAAAAGAAATAAGTAGGAAGAAGAAGTGCGTTTCCTGTCAGCAGGAGAATGGCGATGCCCGCGTTAGTGTAGGTGAAAAAGCGGGCAAGGCGCTGACGCCCGATGCGTGTTTGGTCTTCGGGCGGCAGGAGATTGAGTAAGTGTGAATGCGAGGATGTCATTGGATATTTTGATATGTTTTATTATTCCGCGCCAAGCGCGAGGCCGATGCTTGTAGCATACCCAAGCGAATCGCGGAATTCTATTTCCGGCACGATATATTGGTTGGGGAAGGCGTTTATCCATACATTCGGAAGCGATACGGGCGTTTGCAATTGGGCGGAAAGATATTGAGGGAGCCCTATAAGATTTGCTTCCCGCCCGCATAGATATATGCGATTGAGTTGAGCGGTTCCTTGCGTTTTTTTATCTTGCCGCATGTTTTCCTGCCAAAATTCCACCCGGCGCTGAATCTCGCCTTGTATGGAAATTATAAGGGGCAGAAGCGCGTTGTGCACGCGCTTGCCTTCTTTGGTGCGTCCTATGCCGTAATCTTTTTTGAGTTGTTCTGCTTCGGCTTCAGAAACATGAAAAGTTTTCATAATGGATTCATGTATGGTGCTGCCCCCGATTGGTATGGTGGAGGTAAGCTGCGTGTAGCCGTTTTTTGCAAATAGAAAACTTGTGCGCGTAAGGCCGATATCTATCACAAGAATCGCATCTTTTTCTTCAATAACCGGAATGACCGATCGCGCGATTGCTTGCGACTCCATTTCGAGAGAAACAGAAATAAATCCGGCTTGGTCCATGGTATCGCGATAAAGGGCGATAAGCTGAGTAGGATAGGCGGCTATAAGCACGTCTATGGAATTAGTGTCGGTTTCCGGGAGAACGTGATATACAAACGAAGTTTCTTCCGGCGGTAGAGGCACATATTCTTCCAATTGTAAAGCAACCGCTTCGCGCAATTCTTCCGGCGCTACCCGGGGCATGCGAATACTGCGCACAAATCCTTTTTCTTCCGGCAGGGCGAGCGCCGCGTAACGAAATTTCTTATCTGCCAATTGTTCCTTCAGCAAAGAGGCAACTTTTGACGTATCGGTTATAACACCCGATTGCACGAGCCCCTCCGGCAATACGCCGGATCCAAACGCGCGCACGCGGCGGCCGCCCGACGTTTTTTCAAACTGCATATATTTAAAAGATCTATCGGAAATATCAAGCGCGAAAACCGGCAAGTTCAAGTAAGATGGAGGTTGTAGCAAACGAGAAAAGAAAGACATGTAATAAATGTAAAATGTAAATATTAAAATGTAAAATTTTGGAAGGAATATTTTTGTACTACAAAAATATTCCTGCATTCATTTTGCGCTTTGATTTTTGAATTTTGCATTAGACCTGTCCCTTAATAAATTTTAGAGTGAAATTTCAGAAA
>SBBS01000023.1 GCA_005239605.1 bacterium
AATGATCTTGAGCATTGCGGACTCAATGGCAAGACACCAAATGAATTTCTCGTAAATTACCAACTAATCAATCCGCCAAATGTGGTTGCTTAAAACATTGCAAACACGGGTAAGCATAAAAACATCAAAAAACCCTTATTTTATAAGGATTTTTACTCTTATCTTTTAATATTGACAGTACTAAACCGGTTTTTAATTCCCCAGTATCTCCGCCACCCCAATTGATATCAGCACTATTGCAAAGGCAACCGAACGCTTCCATAATGGCCGTTCTTTGAGTATGAAAATAGAGGCAATGTATACCAAAAACGGCTGGAGGGAAAAGAGCAGAAGTGTGTGCACAATGCCGAGCCGCTGGTAGCCAAAGTAAAAAAGCGCCCACGCAACAGTTGTAAGAATATTAGTAAGAATCAAAAGACGCAAAGCCCGCGGGGGGACTTTGGCAATGGCATTACGAAACACAAAAAGAAACCCGGCCGCAAGCACTCCTGTGCGCGCCATCTCAAGCGCAATGGGATTCCACACCGAAAGGAGCTCCTTTGAGATTGCCGCAGAAACCGGCGCAATTGCAAGCAACCACAAAAAATACGGCAAGGTATCACGCGCAATTTTTATATGATGCCGTTCCCAATGAGACCACACAACTGCCGCAGATGCGGCCAGAGCAGGCAGAAGGACAGCAAAATTTCGTTCATCCGTAAAAATAATACCGGATACAATTATTACCGGAATTGTATTCAGAAGACTGAGAGTTTCAATCTCACCCAGTTTATCGTGATCCAGCGCGCGGTAAAAAAGAATGTTTGTAAAAAAACCTATCATAATGGCCGCCGCGAGCAGCCAGCCATAATACCCTTCAAACCAGCCATCGGGAAAAAGCGGCCGAAATATAAAAAACAAAGCAAGGTTTACAAAAAACGATAACGGAAAACTTACGCCGGTGTACTTGCGATACTCCATTCGTTTTATGGATAAAACAAATTTGTCTATCGTGAGTGAAACAGCTTGCAATACTGCCGCCGCTATGGGAAAAAGCATCATGCTTCCATACTAGCAAAAAATCAACTGCTTTGTTATGTTTTTGCCATTTTCCAGAGGGTTTCAAAAAACTGGCGGTAACTGCCGGCAACCACCGGGCTCCAGATGGTAAAGCGCGTTACCGGCTCGCCGAATATATTAAACCCGAGCACATCCGGCCACACATTGGTATTTACCTGCCCCGTAAACAATCCCGGCAGGTACCGTGTCTGAAATAGTTTGCGCCTGCCGTGAAGCTCGGGCATAGCCGCTCGCTGGGATTCCGAACCAATGTATCGTATAGAAATCTGCTTCTTTGCCTGAAGCGCCGCATATGCAGAAAGCCGTTCGCCCATCGTTTCATTGAATCTGTCTCCCGCGCCGCCAATCACCAGAAGCTCGCTTCCTTCTTTTGCCTGTTCCAACAAATCAAACTCGTGCGCAATATATGACTCCTTTCCTTGAAACACCTCAAACTGCTGATCGGACGGAAGCACCATCATTTCTTGGAGTTTGTATGCCACATCTTCCGCGATTATCTTTTGTTGATCAAATTGTGTTAGTTATTATTCCTGTAAAACAATAACCATCAAAATATTATGATAAAATACATTATTTATTATAAAGGGAACCCCCCAACGATTGCACAACCGTTGGGGATTTTTATGCCTTATTCCATTCTTCTGCCGAAATATCGGCTTGCCGGAGAATTTCTGAGATGAGATATTTTGATATATCCCCGCGATGTGGGTTTGGAATGTGTATTTTTAGGTTGTTTTTAATCATAAACAAATGGCGGCCGCCATAATAAGGACCGCCAAAGCCGAGCTTTCTGAATTTTTGCACCAATTTGCGCCAGGAAATACTTTTAGGCATGAGGCACGAGTTCTCGCTTATCAACGGGCAACCGAAAACCGGGAATACGTTCTTTGTCGCGTACTTTCAAAATAAACCAATCTTCCAAAACTTCTTGAAGCTCGTTTCTACAATCTTCTAAATTTTTCGCATTTGCCCACACACCTTGAATATCCGGAATTTCTCCAAAATACGTTCCGTCTTTCAACAATTTATAACGCGCATTTTTCAGTTGCTTTAAGATAAAATTGGTAAACATGATTTTATGATAGCACAAGTAACAACGTTGGACAAGCGGTCATGGTGTCACAACGGGACATTCAATGTCCGGATATTATAGCTTCTTTGAGTGTTTTTTGAGCCATATAATTGTTGCATAATACAACGATTCTTGCAACAATTCTTCTTCCGGATTATATCTCTTGAGGTTAGAGGATGCTTAAATGATTTACTGTCATGTAGTACAGGAGTTATGCGTGGATAAGAAACACCACATCTGGCGAAAGGCTGCGGCTTACGCGGCGCCGCCGTTCACAAACTGGAGGACCACAGAAGCCAAACGAGTTGGCGACTGCGACGGCAAGACATGCGAAAATTTCTCTGACGGTGGCGAAAGCCATCATCGGAAGCGCATGGAACTTCCGAAAGAGTTCCTGCCTCTCCTCCAAAGCCGAAGCGGAACGGCTTGAAAGAATCCGCGCTAGTTTTAACCCCGCGAACGCATTACGCAGGAACCCCAACGATTGCACTGTCGTTGGGGATTTTTATTTTCAAAATACGTGATTTGTGATATGGCGTGGCTATGGCTTGGGACTATACAAAGGAAGAATAGACCTGTCCCTTAATAAATTTTAGAGTGAAATTTCAGAAATATGAGATGGGGCGCCGGTGAAAATTTTGAAGCGCCAGCAGGGCTCACGCAAGA
>SBBS01000046.1 GCA_005239605.1 bacterium
AATTTTCACCGGCGCCCCATCTCATATTTCTGAAATTTCACTCTAAAATTTATTAAGGGACAGGTCTAATTTTCAAGCTTTGGAATTTTGGCACAAAAACGCGTGTATGTTAGTGTGAATAATATAAAGAAATGTTATGGAATCTATTAAAGAACTCCGAGAACAACTTCAAAAAGAAAAACTGGAAGGACGGGAGCGGCCGTGGGGGTATCGCTTTTTTCAGCGCGGGCCGTCCATTTACTTTACTTGGCTCTTTGCAAAAACTTCCATCACACCCAACACCTTAACACTGTTGAGTATTTTTTCCGGACTTGGCGGCGCGTATTTTCTCATTAATCACATGTGGCACATGAAGCTCCTTGCGTTTTTTCTTTTTTACCTGAATCTTCTCTTAGATCGCATAGATGGAGAAATGGCGCGGTACAAAAAAATATTTTCACTTAAAGGGATATACCTTGATGAATTAAACCACTATATCATCCCGCCGCTCTTTTTTCTTTCGCTTGCGTGGGGGTTGAAAGACGCAACTATATACCATGAATCTCTGATACTTTTGGCCGGCATGTGGGCAGGTTTTTCGTCTTTCCTCTTACGCTTGACGCACAACCTCCCTTACGGAATCTTCCTTAAAAAATACATAAAGCATCGCGATGTTCTTGCCCAACCGGCAAATTCCTCCACGATGGCAAGCTTGCGGCAAGAGTACTCTCCTCTCTACGCTCTTCTTTGCATCGCGCATCAATTTCAAGATTTTTTCCTCACTATCCTTCTTTTCGCGTTAGCGCTCGGTACGGAACAATACATTGCCTCAAACGCATTTTTATTTCCTTATCTATCGCTTCTCCTTTTTTGCTATGCCGTGTATCTCCCGCTCATTGTTGTTGAAAACATCATAAAAGGCGTTCTCACTATTGAGTCTCGCATGAAAGAGCTTTCCTCCGCATCATCTTAATATAGCTTTTTTAATCAACTCCAAAAATACGGGGGCAACAGCTGACACATCATATCGCCGCATCCATTCTTGCTCCTCCGTAGAAATCCTTTTCCGAAGCTCCTCATCCGCGAGGAGCTTTTTTATTTTTTCTGCAAATATATTTATATCTCCATACGGCAGCACAAACTCACGCATGGCCGGGGGTGTCATTTCGCGTACCGCCGCAACATCAGAAGCAACGAACGGCACACCGGCCGCCATTGCTTCCAAAAGCGCATTCGGCATACCCTCCTCTTCCGATGGCATGAGATATACATCGGCTGCCGCAATATAATAAGGCACGCGATGATTTGGAACAGAATCTTCAAAACGAACACGATCTTGAATCCTGAAACTTGAAACTTGAAACTCAATATTCTTCCGTTCCGGACCGTCGCCCACAACTACGAATAAGATATCTTCCATGTCTGCGAATTTGCGAATAATTTCCGGCAGCAAATGCGCTCCTTTCCGGCGCGACAAGCGATGTAAAAACAACACTATTTTTTTGTCTTGCGGGATGCCAAGTTTTTTTCGCGCGTCTTCTTTCGAAATTTTTTGAAATCGCGAAACATCAATGGCATTCGGCACTACGCGGACAGGATTTTTTATCCCGTACCGCGCGATATATTCAGCCGCAAGGCCTTCCGTACCGGTAACAAAAATCGCATGCCTCAATATAAATAAAAACAGCTTTTCTTCCAGCCGCCCGCGCCGGTAGAGCCACGGCATGCCGCAATTCCAATAAAATACGCGGCCGCCAAATATGCTTGTTAGTATAATTGCCAAAAGCGCGCCTTTAAAAGAATAATGCGCATAGAACGTCCGGTAGCCGCGGAAAAAATAGGCAAATTTCATTCGCACAATGCCGGCAAACGTAGGCTGAATCACAAAAAAATCAGCTTTATCTTTTATCGCATCCATCAGTTCATACTTATGCAAAAAATGCGTTGCGGTGTCTTGCGCAACTTCGGGCGCTATAAAACATATTTTTAATTTTTTTGCCTCCCGCATGCAAGCCACATTTGTTTATATGCTTCAAGATACTCTTTTTTTGATGGAAAATTTTCCACCGTTTTTTTTCCGTTTTGCGAAAGAACACGGCCAAGATTTGAATCTTCAATCATGCGCCGCATTGCCGAAACAAGAGCTGTCATATCCCTCACTGGCACCACCAGCCCCGTCTCTTCATTGCGCACGATGTCGCCGGCAATCCCCACGTCGGTCATAATGACCGGCACGCCTATTGCGAGCGCTTCCACTGCCGTCATTCCGCATCCTTCGTAGTTGGATGTAAGCACATAACAGCTCGCATATTGGAAGTTCCGCGCAGTATCCTTTTGCCAGCCCGCAAACACCGCTTTCCCCCGCATAAGCCCGAGCTTCAAGGCAAGCGCTTCCAGCCGCTTACGGCAGGGACCGTCACCCACAATAACAAGATTTGTTTCCGGATGCGTTTTTACTACCTCGGCAAACGCATGAAGCAAAAGCTCAATATTTTTTTCGCGCGTAAGGCGCGATACCGCCAAAAAACGAAATATGCCGCGCTCCTCCACTCGATGAACCATGCGCAAGCGCTGTGTGTCCACAAAAACAGGCAGAACGGTAATCGTTCCAGAAAATTGTGGAAAAACAGTTGCAAGCGATTGTTCGATACGGCGCGACACCACGCGCACGCATGCCGCACGCGGGAGAATAAATCGAGCGATAACCAGCCGCAACCGGTTTTTGATTGACTCGCGAACAAAATGCGGACTCATGATATCCGTATGCACTTGCACTTCAAGCGGCGCCCCAAACTGCCGGCCCAGAAGCCAGCCGACAATCCAGCGTTCGCTCGGATCTTGCGCTGTTATCAAAAAATCGGACGCGCCGCGCTCGCGTAGAATTTTCTTTCCATCGCGATACGCGCGCAAAAACGCTCCGATATTAAACCGCCCCGCGATAACCACCACATGAAGCTCATCAACAAGCCGCCGATACTCTTCAATGCGCTTTGCAGCTGGCGTGTTTTCATGAACGCCGGAATCTGAACTTATCATTAATACTTTCATGAATGAAAAATTACAGGCTTGGTTTTGTTAATCATCGCCTCTACGGAATATATCCGCATAATATCACGACGAGGCTTTGCAAGTTTTGTCTGCAATTCCGTATCCGCGTACAAGCGGAGAATTTTTTCCTTCCAATCCGCCGGATCATTATAACGCGCAAAAAGCGCATTTTCTCCGTCACGCACAACTTCCTTGTTGCCGCCGGCATCCGTGGTTATAATAGACGTTCCAATCGCCATTGCCTCAATAAGCTGATGCGAAAATCCTTCGTAACCCGTATTCAGCAGGAACACATCCGCGGCTGCGAGGTACATTGCAACCCGATCCTTTGACACACTCCCCGTCAATAACACTCTATCCCCTAATTCATAATTCTTAATTCTTAATTCTAATAGTTTCTTTTCCGGCCCGTCACCTATTACAACCAACTTTGCTCGGGGAATAATATCGATTAAATCCGGCATAAGTTCCACCAGCATTTCAAACCCTTTCCAGGGAACAAGGCGGCCGGCCGTAACAAGCAAAAAACCTTCCACACCAAGAGTGTTGCGCGCTTCTTTTTTTGCGGGAATCGTATCCGGAAGAGATATCGCATTGGGAATAACCGCGATGCGCTCGGAAGAAACTCCCCATCGCTCCACAACAGATTTCAAATATGCGCTTGGCACAATAATTTTTTCCGCATGTTTTGCGGTTTGCGTTTGGAAAAAGCGGAGCAAAGCTATCCTCATTCCGCAACTTTTCGCAAGAAAATTATCCAACAAATCCGTTACGCCAAACCGCTGCATTCCCTGTTCCCACGCGTGATCCCCCACAACTTTCAAAAAAAACTGTTTGCGTAAAATCCGTGCCGCAATCATCGCGGGAAACCCCGCGCTTACCGCATCCTGCGCATAAATAATATCAGCACGCGCTCCCGCTCGCAACATATTCCAAAAGTATGCGAGATGCCGAACACCTTTCGGCATTTTTCTTGAAATTTTTTTAATTTTGAATTTGGAATTTTGAAATTTGAAAATTGGAAATTGAAAATTGGAAATTACATCATCACAATAGGTAATAATATCAATATCATGCCCACGCTTAACAAGCTCATCAGCCAATAATTTACTGTATGTGGCCGGTCCGCCGATATCCGGCGGAAATATGCCTGTTGCTATGAGGATATGCATAAGTTATCAAAAATAGTTTTCATCTGTAATGCGATACCGTCCCATGTATACCGTTCCTCAACCAATCGGCGGCCGTTGTTCTGTAGTTTCGCGCAGAGTTTTACATCGTCAAGCAGCATGATAATTTTTTCCGCAAGATCATGCGGATCACCCGCATGGCAAAACAAACCGGTTTCTCCGTCTTTCAGAAAATCAACAATGCCGCCTACCGGCGTTCCGATTATCGGCACCCCGCACGCCATCGCTTCCAGAAACGCCGTTCCCAACCCTTCCGATCGGGACGGCCGGACAAACACATCGGCTGCGGTAAGATACTGCGGGAGATTTTCATTCGGCACGCTCCCGAAAAATGTTACCGCGCGTTCCACCCCCGCTCTGCGCGCCAATGCTTCCAAATCTGTTCGCAATTCACCATCGCCCACGATGTGCAATTTTGCATCGGGAAATTTTTTATACACCTCCGCAAACGCTCGTATAAGTGTATCAATGCCGTTTTTCTCCACGAGTCGCGAAACCGTAAGAATAGTGTTTTGGTTTTTCTTATCTTTGAACTTTGAACTTTGAACTTTGAACTTTTGCGTATCCACCCCGTTTGGCACCACAGAAACAGAACCATTGTATCCAAAATTTCCCGCAAGTTTCTCCAGATATGTACTTATAACTTGAACATGATTTGCGTATCTTAAAGACGCGCGCCACCAATATGCTATCAATCCGAACCATCCTCCCTGAATATGTTTTTCGGAATCTCCTTCCTGTAATGTCAGAAGAAAAGGCGTATTTCGATACAACCCGAACATTTTAAGAAACGCGGGCGTTATAGTGGTGTAGCTCACCATACTGCTCCAAAAAAGACATACGCGCATACGCCGCGTTACCATGAATACACGCCGCGCGCCAAGAATCGGCGACAATATCTTATCTATAAATGGAACTCCCACACCTACGCGATACACATCCACGTTACCCATACGCTCCCGGGGAGGAAGATCGCGCCGCATGCGCGCCGTGATAAGAATAAAACGCAGATCGTGTATGCGATCTGTTATTTCTTTTATGGCAAGTTCCGCTCCTCCTATATATGGCAAGTACGCGGTAGAAAATATAAGAACGTATTGCTTTTGATCCATGAATGGTTACAATTATTCATCCTATTAAAAGTTTGCAAAACATAACATATCTTTCCGTATCAAAGCAACATGGGATACTATATTATTATTGCATAGAGAAACGTGTTACTTTTAACGGGACAAGCAAAAATGCAAAATGGTCAACGAAAAAAAATCCTTTTTGTTATCACAAAATCCGTATGGGGCGGGGCGCAACGGTATGTATTTGACTTGGCAACAAATCTTCCGAAAGACAAATTCAACGTTGCGGTTGCATGCGGCCCTACCCTTAAAACAGATATGGAAACGCTTCCTGAAAAATTACAAAATACCACGCCCCTCTTCCCTGTCTTGCATTTTCAAAAATCAATAAATCCGCTAAAAGAACTAATCGCTTTTTTTGAAATCTTCTCTATTTGTGTTCGCTTCCAACCGGACATTATCCATTCCAACAGTTCCAAAGCGGGCGGTATCGCGGGACTTGCCGCGCTCGCGTACCAACTCATATACCAAAAAAAAGTTAAACGCATTTTTACCGTTCACGGCTGGGCTTTTTTGGAAACATGGCGCCCTTTGTGGCAACGCGTTCTTATTCGCATCCTAAGCAAAGCTACCGCTTTATTACATCACCATATTATTGTTATATCCACTCATGATTATAATGCCACTGCAACATACAACGCAGCGCCGCCGCATAAAGTAACACTCGTGCACAACGGCATCGGCGCCATTGAATTTCTCCCGCGCAATAACGCCCAGCAAGAACTCCTTGGCGCCGAGCATCCATTCGTTATCGGCGTTATTGCTGAATGGACAAAAAATAAAGGGATCGCCTATATCATAGACGCAATGCCGGCTGTTTTAAAAGAATTTCCGGACGCAACATTGTGCCTGGTGGGGTGGGGAGAATTAGAAAATAATTTTCAATTTCTAATTTCTAATTTCCAATTAAGGAAAAATGTAATTCTTGTTTCAAAGTCTGCGGCCGCGCAATATCTCAATGCTTTTGATATATTTGTTCTTCCATCTCTTAAAGAAGGTTTACCTTATACCATTCTGGAGGCGGGACTTGCAGAGCTGCCCGTTGTCACAACGCGCGTGGGCGGCATACCTGACATAATAGAAAACGGAACACACGGCTTATTGGTAGACCCTGCCTCCCCGCAACAGCTTGCGAACGCAATTATAAAACTGTCTCGGGATAAAATATTGCGCGGCCAACTCGGAAAAGCGCTGCACAACAAAGCAACGCAAAACTTCTCGCTTGAAACAATGATTGAAAAAACTATTGAATTGTACTGTCTATAAAACGTTTGCATGCAACACAATCACACCGAAGACCTGCGGCGGCGAAAAAGTACAACTCCCACAGCCGCAAGACCTCCCGCGATTAAACTTCCTCCAAACCAAACCATTTCGCGGTTTGTTTTTGAAAACAAAGAAGTATCTGCCAAAGCGGCTGATTGCAGGATTGGGTCTATACGATTTGGCTTCGGCGCGCTTGCTTCCATGGCCAACTCTTTCGTTTCCAAAACAACCGGCTGCGGCTGTTGTTTGACATTTTGCGGCAAGACGGATCCTTTTGAAATAACAGGCAATGATACAGCTTCAAGCTTATTGGAACTCCCCGGCGTTGGTTCTGTAAAAACGCTTACCCCGGAATTGTTTGATGCGCTTTTATTTTGCGGTACCGCAAACGTATAGGAAAAGCCGCTTGCGTAAGTTCCATTTGGGTAAAAAAGATTTACCCGATCCCCCGATGCTTCCAAAACAATGCGCGTTGTTGCCGCAGACAACACGGCGAAACTATTCGGCGCCAAAGTAGTGCCGAGAGGAATATCAAATCGAACATGGTTTGTCTGAATAATCCACCCGCCGAGGTGAATGGGCTTGTCGCCCGCGTTTTGAAACTCTATCCATCCGGCCTCCCCCGGCATAACCTCGCTTATGAACATGGCATTTTCAGTCACCATTACTTGAACATCATTCCATGCGCTGTATTTTCCGGAAGAGACCACAAGCCGCGCTATATACGTCCCGGGAAACATATACACATGACCCACGTTTTGGCCTTCGTATGTTGCGCCGTCGCCAAAATTCCATACATATCGCGCATTTTCAAGCGCCTTATTATCCAAACCCCACGCATGCGGGCGAAATTGAATTTGTTCTCCAACGGCGGCCGATTGATCGCTTCCCGCATCAACTTTTATACGAGGCAAATCCTCTGGCTGAACATAAGGTTCATCCACTTTATTTTCTTGGCCTGAATCTGAATCCGAACTGCTTTGTGAAGAACTATCATCGCTGCCTGCAGAGACATTGGCTGTCTTGGGCGTTGCTGATCCCGTTATCCACCCGCTTGGGCTTTTTTGCATGGTTTCCTTCGTTGTGTTGTCACCCGCCGGCCAACCGCCTGAAGCATCCATGCGATCTATTTCAATCCCAGAAGAATTTTTGAGTATGAGAACCTCTCCGCTATTTGAAAGACCGCTTCCGAACGGAGCCACCACATCAGCTGTTATACTTGGAACCGTTGTATCATCGGTGCGTTCTATAAGAAAGTAGCCGCCAGCCAAAACAGAACCCGAAAGCGCAATGTCCATCGCTCCATCCTGCGTAACAAGATGCCAGTCCGTAAAATCAGCGCCGTCTGTTGAATAAAGTTCCACCCATTCATCGTTTGCGGAGTTCGTGGTACCCATCCAGGCAACTTCATTTACAACAACAGATCCCGACGCAAATGCCGGAATAAGAATAAACAATATGAGAAAAGAAGAGGACAACAAAAACTTCATATAAACAAAATGCGTTATCCCCTTATAATGTATCTATTATACCTCAGTTAAAAAACAAGCGTCAAGTTTTTAGCGGTTGAACCGCTAAGTTTTTATTCCTCATAAAAAAAGAAATTCTCAAGCTCAACGTATAATGCCTTTCTCTCTAGAATACTTTTAAGTGTTTCCTCTGCAAATTCCGTATATTCTTTGGTTCCATTAAACTGATCAAGTATAATACCTTTACCTTTTGATAAAGTATAAATATAGTGTGTATGCCAAAAACGAAAAACGCGGTTAAAATGGATATATTACAAGCCCATTAATAACCACGCTTCTCGTATGAAAAA
>SBBS01000005.1 GCA_005239605.1 bacterium
CTTTTGCCTCTTTATTCATGGTAATTGCTTGATTAATGGGCTTATAATGCCCTGCAAACCACCATACTTTTCGGTGTCTTTTTATATGATGCATCAATGCGCTCTTGGGTGTCATTTTAGATGATTGGATGCGAGATCTTGCAACTTTTTTTCCAACTCCTTGATCTCCTTGAGTAACTTCGTGATGCCGCGTCGGGTGAAATAGAACTTGCCATTCATCTCGTTTTTCTCCTCTCTTTTGATTGTGAATGTGCTGTCTTAGAAAAACTCACCGTGAGTTTTTTGCTGGGCATATTCTGACATAATTTCCTAATATATGCAAAGTTTGAGCGAGGACGGCTCGGCAGGAGGAGATCCGCTATGAGAGAAAGTCAAAGATTTTTCTGTGGATAAACATATTCGGTTTTGTGCTTCATCATCATCCAAATAACATTAACCAACTGACGGCGCAGGCAGACAAGAGCTTGCGCCTTGGTCTTACCCTCGGATATTTTCCTCTTGAAATACGCTCTGGCTGCGTCATTGCCCGATCTTGTTTTCCTCCAGCGTATGGTCTTGCCGGAAGAGCGCTCTCGGGGGGAGCGCAGCCGGCATACTTGGCCAATGCTCCGGGAGCATGTCTATTGATGACCTTGTCGCTTTCCTTGCAGCCGGACTCTGGAACTACCGTCTGGGATATACACGCTAATATTGGGCGGTGAGGGGGATGTTTATGCTCGCTGTGTGTTATTGGGGAGCATGTCTAATGACTTACAAAATTGATGTGGTGGCTTGTCGGCATTGCCTTCCGAAATGGGGTGGGAAACCCCGAAGGAGTCGCTTCGCGACCCTACGGGGCAGGCTGGGTGGGATTGCCGCCCGCAGGGCGGCAATTAGTCCGTGTTCCGTTGAAAACGAGTTCGAGCGGAGTTGTATAAAGACACTATCACAAAACTCACGATTTCACCTCAAACGAGAACATCATACCCGCTTCCAGATGCTCGGCGATATGGCAATGCGCCATCCATGCGCCGGGGTTTGACGCATCAAGCACGATATCAACGGTCTCTCCTGCCTTAACGAGAATCGTATCTTTCCATGCAAGGTTGGTCTCCGGGACGCCGTCACGAGCGGTTACAAGAAACTGCTGGCCGTGGAAGTGCATGGGATGCTGCATAGGATGCATGGAGTTCGGATCATTGAAAATCCGAATCTTGACCGGTTGGGCATGCTTAAATGACCAGTCAATTTTCATGTTTTCAAGACCAGTTGCCTGATCTACGATTTTCCATTTGATTGAATCAGTATCAGACATTTGGTTCGCCATCCGCATAGTATCTTCCCACTCTATACCGTCCGAACTTTCACTCATCATCATGCCGCCCATCATGGCGCCGTCCGGCATCATGTGCCCGCCTGTCATGTTCATCATCTCACTACCCATCTCAAGAGAGAGTTTTATTTGCTTGTCGGGAGCAGAATCAAAATATTGCCGAAACGGATCAATACTCTGAACAATTTTGTTGTGAATACGCAGCTTGTTAAATTCGGCGGCGTATGAGATATCAATCGGATCCGTACTTACCGTTACAGTACCAAGCGCATAGGTTTTATCCGGCGTTTTATTCTGAATCGCAAATGCGCCGGTTGTATCAAATAAAACTTCAACAACGGCGCGTTCCGAGGGCCCGAGCGTAACCGCATCTGCCAATTGGTCTTTTTCATATGCGCCGCCGTCTGCTCCGACCAGCTTCATCTTTGCTCCGGCAATAACAAAGTTAAACGGCCGTGTATTGGCGGCATTCGTAACATAAAACCTAACAACTTCACCTTTCTTAGTCGATAGCGTATAGTTTGTGTCGCCGTTTACCAGCATGACATTGCCGAAGCGACCCATGAGAGTGCGATCAGCTTCCTTTTTACTCAAAGCAATTCTGCCATCCTCAATGAGGATATCATCCAAGAACAATGCAGCTTCACGGTTGACCGGCGACCAGTAATCAGCGCTTGCCGGCACAACCAAGTAATTGCCGTAAAGCCCCAATTCTTGCTCATAATCCTCGCGGACGTGAGGGTGATACCAATACATACCGGCATCCGGAAATTTCAACTTGTAAGAAAAAGTTTCTCCCGGCTCCATTTCTTCTTGCGTTACCTGCGAGCCGTCAAACGCATTGTCCATCCGCACGCCATGGGAATGAAGCAGCGTTTTCATGTCCGTGTCGTTCTTGAAATTGATTGTAACTTCCGCGCCCTGTGGGATTTTAATAAGCGGCCCCGGAATAGAATCATTATAGGCGAGCATTCTGTATTCCCTGCCACTGATGCTTTTTTTGACATAGCTTGCGGTAAGGTCGTATGAGTCGCCATTTTGTAATTCCACTATTTCGCTTGACTTGGCGGCAGCGGGTCCGTCAATATCGGCGCTTGAATATTCTTTGCCCGTGGTATACGAAGTTTTATTTTGGGACAGAAAGATTGCTCCAATAATAAAAACGATTGCAAGAATAAAACTGATAGTAAAATATTTTTTATTCATAGGCGTATGACTGCTTATACTTTTAACTTCGGCTCTACTCGTTTAAGCAGCACCGCATTGATAGCGACCGCGACCGAATCGCCGGACATGAGGAGCGCGGCTACTTCCGGGCGAATGGAAAAACCGAAAGCGGGATACAGCGCTCCTGCCGCTATGGGTATGGCAAGCGTGTTGTATGTTGCCGCCCAAATGAGATTTTGCTTCATCTTGCGCACCGTCGCTTTGGAGAGCCGGATTGCGGCGACAATATCATACGGATCGGACCTCATGAGCACGATATTGCCGGTCTCAATGGCAACGTCGGTGCCTGCGCCAATGGCAATACCGATATCCGCCTGCGCCAAAGCCGGCGCGTCGTTAATGCCATCCCCCACCATCGCGACAAATTTTCCTTCGCTTTGGAGTTTTTTTATGTAACTTGCCTTATCTTCGGGCAAAACTTCCGCGAATACACGATCGATCCCAAGTTCTTGTGCCACCGCTTGCGCGATCTTTGCGTGGTCACCCGTGATCATAGCCGTTTCAATGCCAAGTTTTTTAAGCTCTGCTATCGTTTTTTTTGACGTTTCGCGCACGGAATCAAAGATACCGATAACACCCGCGGGATCGTTATTCACGGCAACAATGCTTAATGTCTTTCCCGCGCTCAGCAAATTGTCTATCGCGTTTTTCATCTGCTCTGATTTGATGCCGCGATCATGAAACAACCGCTCCGTGCCGACAAGAATATGCTTGCCGTCAACAACCGCTTCAAGCCCGAGACCGGAGAGCGAGCGAAATTGCGCAACGTCGGCAGAAACGGAAATGCCGCGCTTTTGCGCTTCCGCGAGAATAGCAGATGCTATCGGGTGATTGGATTTTGCCTCAACGCCCGCGGCAAACCCGAGAACTTCCGCTTCAGAATAATCGCCAAGAGCGATGATATCCGTTACTTTCGGCTTTCCTTCCGTCAGTGTTCCCGTTTTATCAAGCACCATGGCGGTTATTTTTGCGGTCCCTTCAAGGGTAATGGCATCTTTGAAAAGAATGCCGTGTTTGGCGCCAAGCCCCGTGCCGACCGCAACCGCTGTGGGAGTTGCAAGCCCGAGCGAATCGGGGCAGGCGACAACAACCGCCGCGACAGCAAAGGTAAGCGCAGTTAGAAAACTTGCCTCGGCAACCACGAACCATCCCAAAAAAGTTACAAGACCGGCTCCGATGGCAATGATTACGAGCCATCCCGCGGCTTTGTCGGCAATGCGCTGGCCGGGGGCTTTAGAATTTTGCGCCATCTCCACCAGCTTGATAATCTGCGCAAGAACCGTGTTTGCCCCCACCGCATCCGCGCGAAATTTCACAGTACCGCTTTGGTTAATGGATCCGCCAGTCACTTTATCACCAACTTTTTTGGAAACAGGAAGCGATTCCCCGGTAACAAGCGCCTCGTCAATCGCCGTCTCGCCTTCAACAATTTTGCCATCAACGGGGACCTTATCGCCGGGTTTCAGCACAACAATATCGCCCACAACCACCTGGGCGCTCGGGATAACCATCTCTACTCCCTGCCGTATTACACGCGCCTGCGGCGGCATCAAATCAAAAAGCGCATGCAGTGCGTCTGACGTCCCGCGGCGCGACTTCATTTCCAGCCAATGCCCAAAAAGAACAAAAGTGACAAGCATGGCTCCCGCCTCGTAAAATGTCTCCCTTCCTCCGGAGAGCATGATAAACACGCTAGAAAGATAGGTCGCAAGCACCCCGAACGCAATGAGCACAGCCATATTGAGCTTGCGGGCTTTCAGTGAATAATATGTTCCGGTGATAAATATGGAGCCCGTCCAGAAAACCACCGGCGTTGTCAGAAGAAACAAAAGCCATGCCACTGGAATTGGCGCGGGAAGCGCCGTTTTCAAAATGCCTTCTCCCGCGGGCGAATAAAGAAAAATCGGGATGGTAAGCGCGAGTGAAATCCAAAATCTCCGGCGCATATCCGCTTCCATTTCCTTTGCCATCCGGGGGCTCGCCATCGCCGCCTCGTGGTCCATATGGCTCATCTTGGACATATCATGTCCGGCGTGTTCCATGCTTTTGTCGTGTATGTTATGCCGGGATTTTTTATCAAGCGCATACTCGTATTGCTTCGCTTCCATCTCGCAGCCGCACGTTACGCTCAAATGCTCCGCAGTACAGCAAAGACACTCTTTCCCGCAAACGCAGCTCGGTTTTTGCTCTGATGTTTTATACGTTGTGTGATGTGGATGATTCATGTTTTCATTTTAGGAATGAAAGCCGGCGTTTGCTGCGCGTATGCGTCCCATTGCCCGCCAAATTCTTTTTGCGCGTCTTTCTCTTCACTTCGCGCAAGCCGTATGTACATATACACAAGAACCGGGAACATGGCGAGCGTAAGAAGCGTTGGCCACTGAACGAGGAACCCGAACATAATGAGGATAAAACCGGCATATTGCGGATGGCGCATCTTGGCGTAGGGGCCAGTGGTCGCCAGTGCGTGGTCACGTTGGGCTTTGTAGAGCACTGCCCATGCGTTTGATAGCAAGGTGAACCCGGCAAAAATAAACACGAAGCTCAAAATGTGGAAGAGCCCGAAGTGAGGATTGCCGCCCCAGCCAAAAAAGTTTTCCAAAAGGTGCCCCATGTCGTGAGAGTAAATATCCATGCCGGGAAACCTTTTAGCCAGCCAGCCGGAAAGGAGATAGATCGTAAGTGGAAACCCGTACATTTCGGTAAAGAGCGCGATAAGAAACGCCGAGAACGCGCCGAACGATCGCCAGTCACGCGAAGTTTTTGGTTTTACAAAACTAAACGCAAAAATAATAAAAACCAGTGAATTTATGATGACGAGCGGCCAAAGGCCATAGGCAGGTGATGAAGGCATGTAAGTTAGTGATTATGTCCGCCATGGTTCTTGTGCATAAATAAGTGCATCAGCGGACATGCGGCAAGTAACATATAAGGAAGCCATTCCCATGCGTGCGCGCGGTGCTCGGTTACGAGAAAGAATGCGCCGACGGCAAGAAAACCGATGAGTGCCAAAGTATGTGCGCGCATAGGTTTATTTTCTTATCATGCTGGAATTATGCATCCAGACGTAGTACCACGCAAAAATCCAAGCAAACAAAAACACATAGACCGCGCCTAACAGGAAACTACTGAAGCTGATCCATGTAAATCCCGGCAAGGTTTCAAAAAGCGTGTGATGCAGTTCCACGCCTTTTGCGCTTCGAAGCGGAAGAAATCCGCCAAGAAGACAAATTACATAAGCGACCTCCCCGCCCAAGATGCACTTCCAGCCGTATGATTTTAGTGATAACTGTTCCATGGAACTATATTAGTTGGTTAAATCTTTTTTCTTCTCATCAAATTCTCTTTTGTCGATTTCACCTCTGGCGTACCGCTCTTTCAAAATTTCAAGCGAAGATTTTTCGCGCGCGCCATTGCCGCGCGGTTGATTCGTCAGCCATTTTATAAGCGCGACAATGCCCGCGATTATCAATACCCACCAGAGAACCATAAAAATCCAGCCAAAAAAGCCGAATCCATACCCAAAATTCATCATATTATTTGTTGAATTATAACCAAGAGGAGACGACCACCCTCCCCCCATCATGTTCATCATGGGCATCCAGCCGCCGCTTATGCCAGTAACGGCAGCGGAAGTATCGCATCCTGACAAACGCTTGCCCATGACAATATGAATCTGCTCCTCGCCGTCTTCGCCATGCATTTGCATCATCATGACGTTCATGGCGGCGTGCGAATCGCCTGTCATCTGCCCCATGAAGTATTCGCCAAGCGCTCCGAATTCTTCATCGGAAAGATTGGCGCATTCTACCTGCTTTGCTTGCAATTTGTCCCAGACCTCTTTGCCTTCCTGTTCTTCTCGGATCGTGTGTTCTACGACTTCGTCCCAATCAATCGTTGTATTGGAAGACCCGCCCATCATTTGAGCATTTGCGCTTGCGGCAAGCGAGCTCACAACGCCTGCGGCAAAAATTGTGAAAATGAGTTTTTTCATAGGTAATTGTTAAGTAATAAATAGCAACGTACTACTCTATTTATAGCACAGTTTCTAATCAAAATACAGCTCAATTTTATCCTTGTCATGCATAATATAGTTTTCGTACTCAGTGTTTTCCTGCCCGTTTACCGTCATTTTCATGTTCGCGCCGAACGAGCGCATGTCTTTGCCCCAGTTTTTAAAAAACTTGCCAAGCATGATGTCTTCCTTTTTTACCACTCCTTGAAATTCAAGATGGATAGCCCCTTGACCTGCATCCTCGCTGTGCGTATGCATCGGCTGATGAACCGCGCCGATACCGATATTTGGCGACAATTCTTGCTTCACGCCTTTTACATAAATCGCAAGTTCCGAATGCCAGTGGAAACCGGACCGGGAAACGATGTCGGATTCCGGAACCGGAGGCCTTGCGGCGGCATACCAGATCATTCCTCCGATTGCGAGAACGGCAATGCCGCCGCCCAAGCCCCAGAAAATAACTTTCTTAAAGCGGCGTTTTTGTGCGGCAATTTCCCATGCCCCCCGTTTCTCCTCTCGCTTGATTTCCCTGCGTTCTTTTTCGCTTAATTGTTCAGATTGTTGAATATCATTCATAGTATTAATGGCTCGCGTGATCACCCGGGCCCCCGCACCCATCGGAGAGATTCCAGACCTCGGTAACCTGCTCGCCGGTGAAGTTATTTAGAAATTGTTTCTGTCATAGTTAATTGATTTTACAAAACCTCGTTAGTAATTTATGGGATTTCTGATGTCCCATTATCCTCACAATCAGAGAAAGGTTTGGAAGCCAGACCGCAAACGCAAAAACTACCCCGCTTGTGATAAGAGCAAGAAGCGTATACTGCGGTTTCTGGAAAACTCTTTGCAGAGCCTGAATCATCATATTATTTTTCTTGGAGCGCAAGCTCAATCAATTGCTTTACTGACGCATACGGTTGCGCGCCCGAAAGCGGATATTTCTTGCCGCTTTTAGCAACAATAATGCTCCATGGCGTGCCGTTGCCGCCGGCAGCAGTGGCATCTTGAGTGTCCTCCTGAATGTGTTGGGCGTACTTACCGCTATTTAGGCAAGTGTTAAATAGCGTCATATCAAGCTCCACATACGCGGCAATATTATGAAGCTCCATAGGATCAAGGCCATTGTTTGATGGCGTTACCTCAAATAATCGATCAAGGTACGCCCAGAATTTGTCCTGTCCGCCAAGCTCACCGGCACACTCCGTAGCTTCGGCTTCCTTGACGGCTTTTGAGTGCAGTTGTGTCAACGGGAATTGCCGGTATACCCATGCTACCTTGCCACTTTTGCCGTATTCGTCCATGACCTGCTTCATGGTGTCGTGGAATCGCTTGCAAAAGGGGCATTCGGTATCAGAATACTCAACGATCTTGACCGGAGCGTTGGGATTGCCGCGAATATGATCGCCTGCCGAAATTGGCGCCATTTGATCAAGCGATCCTGGGTCTTCTTGGGGGAGCTGCTGGTTTGCGGCCGCGCTGTTATTGCCAGCCACAGGTGGATTGGACGTGCTTTTTCCTGCGGATAGATACACTGCGCCGGCGATAAGTGCGCCTGCTATTACAATCGCAATGGGAACAGAGAGATTATTTTTTTGTTGAGAGGATGCAGTTTGCGGCGCCGCTTCATGCATCTCGTTGTTATGTTCTTCGTGCATAGTAATTAGGTTCAAATTTTTATGATGAATAAACAAAACACCAGCATTGAACCGATCCGTATGTGAATACGAATCTATGCTGGCACAAAAAAGATAGTTAGTAAATTTTCGGATTTAGAACACCCCGAGCAAACGCAAGCTTTAGATGGTTAAACAACGTAAGATCAGGATTATCTCGAGTATAGAGCCCATAGAAAAGTTGGCGGCGATCATTAAAGAAGTGAACTCGCCGGCAGGCAGAAACAAAAGCCGCAACGAGCGCCAACGCAAGCGACAATAGCGCGTCTCGCACCTCGCGCGGCGGAAGCAAAAGCGCGCGCTTCCATGATTCAATGTGTTTTGAAATACCGGCGTTACAACACTCTTGATTATCAATCGACATTACCATAGCAGAATTCATTGGAGCATTATATGTGGATGTATGGCCAATCGTTCCGGTGCATGCAAACCCAAGCGTAAGTATGCCCGCGGTAACCAGAACTATAAGAAACTTTATAACCATATATACGCCATAGTACCACATAACCCCCATGCTGACTACAAAGAATTGTGCTATACTTTCGTACATAACAAGCGGCATGACGAAACAAGCACAACTGGATGCGTTACAAAAAGAGATGGAAGAAGCCGCCATTCTCCCGCTTGCGAGTGTGGCAAATTTGGTATTTGGCGAAGGCAACCCCGATGCGGAAGTTTTGTTTATTGGCGAAGCACCCGGATTTCATGAAGATACGCAGCGGCGGCCGTTTGTGGGCCTTGCAGGAAAATTATTAGACAAGTTGCTGGCAGAAATTTCATGGCCCCGCGAGTCAGTATACATAACCAATATTGTAAAACGCCGCCCGCCCGAAAACCGCGATCCACTGCCCAAAGAAATAGAAGCATACGCTCCTTACTTGAAAAGGCAAATAGAAATTTTACAACCAAAAATCATTGCCACGCTGGGGCGGTTTTCCATGAACTATTTTCTGCCGGACGCGAAAATTTCCCGTGACCGGGGAAGATTATTTAAAGTAAATTCTCATTTTATGTATCCCCTCTATCATCCGGCTGCGGCTCTCCGTTCAACCACAACGCTTGAGGAATTGCGGAAAGATTTTCATCGCCTGCCCCAAGCGCTGGAACGCGCTAAGAACAGCGGCGCCATAAAAGAACCGCCGCCGATTGAGCAAAAACAGAAAGAAAACCAAAACAAGCAAACTTCTCTTTTTTGATGCGCGGGCGACCGGACTTGAACCGGCAACCTTCCGCGTGACAGGCGGATGCTCTAACCAATTGAGCTACACCCGCTCAAAAAATTTTTTTGAGCGAGGAACGCTTGTTTCAAAATGAGCGGCCTGCATCATCATGTGCCAATATATCATATTTGCCACATTTTCTCAAGAATCCCGCAAATAGACCTGTCCCTTAATAAATTTTAGAGTGAAATTTCAGACATATGAGATGGGGCGCCGGTGAAAATTTTGAAGCGCTAGCAGGGCTAACGCAAGAAATTTTCACCAAGCCCCGGCCGGATTTCAGGAATTTTTAGCCGAAAATTTATTAAGGGACAGGTCTAATGTTCCACCTCCTTCCCCACCCGAAACAGCACATCTTCCTCAAACCAGCGGCCTATGAGTTGGATACCGATGGGAAGGCCATCTCCTGTTTTGCCGCACGGCACGGACAGCGCGGGAATGCCCGCAAGGTTGGCAGAAACCGTATAAACATCCGAGAGATACATTTCAACCGGATCGTCTGATTTTTCACCGAACTTGAATGCGGGCGCGGGAGTAGTAGGAGATACAATCACATCAACTTCTTCAAACGCGCGGAGAAAATCGCGCTTTATAAGCGAGCGCACCCGCTGGGCTTTTGCGTAATACGCCTCGTAATAACCCGCGGACAATACATAAGTACCCAACAGAATGCGCCGCCGCACCTCATCGCCAAATCCTTTGCGGCGCGATTTCATATATACTTCCAATAGATCATCTGATTTTTCCGAAAGGCCATAGCGGATGCCGTCAAACCGGGCAAGGTTGGAAGAAACTTCCGCCGGCATAATGATATAGTAGCATGGAAGCGCATAGTCGGTATGAGGCAAACTTACTTCTTGAACCATAAATCCTGAATCCTGAAGATTTTTTAATGTTGCTTCAACAGCTTGTTTTACTTCAGGATTCAAACCTGCGCCAAAATACTCTTTCGGAACCCCAATCCGTATGTTTTGAAATTTAAGATTTTGATATTGTTTCGGATTTCGGATTTCGGATTTCGGATTTGATTCAACAGTTGTTGAATCAAACGGGTCTATTCCTTTTATTATATTGAAAATAATTTCCGCATCTTCCACTGTTTTTGTAATGGGGCCGATAACGTCAAGGGAAGAAGCCATGGCAATAAGGCCATGCCGAGAAACAGCGCCATAGGTGGGCTTCAGTCCCACCACGCCGCAAAGCGCGGCCGGTTGGCGAATGGAACCGCCCGTGTCAGATCCGAGCGCGGCCACGCATTCGCCCGCCGCTACTGCCGCCGCCGACCCGCCGGAAGACCCCCCGGGAATACGCGATAGATCATGAGGATTTTTGGTAGGGCCAAACGCGGAATTTTCCGTGGAAGAACCCATGGCAAACTCGTCCATGTTTGTGCGACCCATTATAATCGCGCCTGCTTCGCGAAGCCGCCCAATCACCGTGGCGTCATACGAAGCGTGATACGATTCCAGCATGCGCGACGCGGCTGACGCGATGCGGCCGGAAACTAAAATATTGTCTTTTACGGCAATAGGAATGCCAGAGAGTGGTTTAGGTTCATCTCCCCCCTTTATTGCGGCATCAACCGCGCGCGCTTCCTCAAGCGCAGACGATTCATATAATTCCAAAAACGCGTGGATATCGTCTTCCTTCGCGCGGCATCTTTCAAACGCCCGCTCTACGAGCTTTGAAGAAGCCGTATCGCCGTTTCCAATGGCCGCTGCCGCCGCTTTTATGGCGGGCATTATTTCTTTTTCCATACAGAAGGGACCTTAACAAATGATTGATCATGTCGGGGAGACGCGCGCAGGAGGCCGGCTGTGTCTGCTTTCACTGCGGCGCGCGCCGCGTCATCCGCCGCAACATTAGAAAGCCCGGTCACATTTGTAAGCGCCTCCGCCATTCCGGTCTCCGCACGACTTAATTGTTCCACATATTCCAAAACGTGCTCCAAGTCATGCTGAAGTTTTTCTACTTCCGACTCATGCACCTCAATACGCGCAAGTTCCGCCAACCGATGAATGTCGCTGCGGGAAATCATGGAAGTATGTCAGTTTCCGTCCGCAAACGGTTTGAAAATAATGCGCCGCACGCCGTTCATAATATTCCCCGCCGGATCAAGCATGCCGTGCACCTGTATGCTCGTGCTTGCGGTCAGTCCGCTCTGTATCGTAATCATTCGCCCCGCCAAATGCGGAAAACCAGTCGCCTTTTCAACTTTGAGCACTATATTTGCCCCATCAATGCTTTGAATAACGCCTTGAATAGTTGCTCCTGTCGTTTCGTCGGAGAGCGTGCGTATAATGAGCGCATTCATAGTCTTATCGGCGGTATTGAATAGTCCCCATACATTAAACACGGTTCCAACCGTAAAAGCGGAAATAGTTACCGGCTGGCGATTCTTTGTAAGAAATATCGTAACATTCTTCACGGTTATGGTATAGGTATCACCTCCGCGCGATTGAGCGGTAATGATACGGGATCCGCCCGCCTCTTCCGTCATGCTCACCAGCAAAAGATTGTTTAATTGATGATAGACGAGAACTTTTTTTCCTTCCCCTTTATCAGACATATTCCGCACTATGATTGCGTCAATCGTACTCGTGCCCGTATCTTCTTGTGTGTTGCCAAATACATTGATCTTGTCGCCGGCGGAAAAATCAGCCAGCGTTGCGGCGGTTCTATTCTTAAAAAAGAGTTCGGTTCCGCCGGAAACAGTGATAATGTACACATTGGCGTCCGACACCGCCGCTTCCGCGCACGGAATTGAATGCTTTTTGCCCCCGCTAAATTCAAAACAGAATGTTGCATCCCGCTTGCGCACCGCTTTTATAATACCCTCATGCTCATTTACGGAAGAAACCTCCGTAACCACGAGATTTTCAAGCTGAAAATCTCTTCGGAATATCTTTGAGAGCTGGGCATCCGCTGCCGGCAGCGCCAAAAACGCAAAAGCAAAAAGAACGCCCGCCACAACGGCGCTAAAACGAAAAAATGAATGTTTCATATTTATTTATATAAATTTTAATGTTAATATGAATATTGCGACCAATTTCATGGTACCAGATGGTAAAAATGTTACAAGTCTCTTATGTTAATAAGCTGAGAAAATTGTCCTCCGTCAATACAGGCACTCCGAGCTCCCGAGCTTTATCATATTTTGATCCGGGCTTCTCTCCCGCCACCACGTAACTCGTTTTTTTGGAAACTGATTCCGACACGTCCGCGCCAAGCGCGCGCGCCTTTTCTTTCGCCTCATCGCGGCTCATTGTTTTTAATTCTCCCGTGAATACGAATGTTTTTCCGCTTAATTCTTGATACCTGATTCTTGATTCTGGCATGGAAGCAAGAATACCTCTCCTGTCCAACTTTTGAAGAAACTCTCTATTATGCTTGTCATGAAACCACGAATAAATACTTTGGGCAACCTTTGGCCCGATATCTTCAATTTGCTGTAAATCATCCAATGACATTTTTTCAAAAATAGAAATAATCTCCTTAATTTTGCATTTTGCGCTTTTAACTTTTAACTTAGCAACTGCTTGCTTCGCAAGCGTCTGCGCCGTTTCTTCTCCCACATGCAGTATGCCAAGCGCGTAGAGAAATCGCGAAAGAGAGATTTCTTTCCGGATCCGAATGGCGCCGACCACATTAGCCGCTGATTTTTCTCCAAACCGCTCCAAGGGCGCCAAATCTCCTTCTTTCAAATCAAACAAATCAGCGGCATCTTGTATAAGACTCTGATCCAAAAGCGCGTTTATTGTTTTGGGGCCGAGCCCCTCAATATCAAACGCTTTGCGAGACACAAAATGATACAATCCCTCGCGCTTGAGCGCCGGACACTTTTTGTTTACGCACCGATACGCCACCTCTCCTGCCGGATGTGCAATTTCACCTCCGCACACCGGACAACGCTTAGACATACGAAACGATTTTTCTTTCCCCGTCCGCAAATCTTTGAGCGCCGCGCGAATATCAGGGATCACATCTCCCGCTCTTCCCACAATAACCGTATCCCCGATTTTTACGCCAAGCCGCTTTATTTCATCCATGTTGTGAAGCGTGGCGCGGCTTATCGTAACGCCTCCGATATTCACCGGTTCCAAATGGGCAACCGGCGTCAGCACACCCGTGCGTCCTACCTGCGCCTGAATGGCGCGCACGCGCGTGACTGCTTCTTGTGGTGGAAACTTAAACGCAACAGCGCCTCGCGGCGCTTTTCCCACTACCCCAAGCCCGCTAAAAAGATTATTGTCGTTCACTTGCGCCACGATGCCATCAATATGATACATAAGCGCATTACGCTCGCGTTCCGTTTCAGCCCGATATGCCATGACATCTTCCACGGTAGAGAGAACACGCGCGCTCGGATCAGACCGAAACCCCAAAATGCGTAAAATATCATGTTCCTCGCTGTGAAAAGTTTGGCCCACATCAGTTACCACGTCATACGCAAAAAAAGCAAGCGCGCGGGATGCCGCAATTTTTGGATCCAGCTGCCGCAAAGAACCCGCCGCAAGATTGCGCGGGTTGGCGTACGGCCGCTCGCCTTTCGCAATTTGCTCCTTGTTTATTTTTTCAAACGCGCGTTTGGTAATAATGGCCTCGCCGCGCACCTCAAAAACGCCGTTTTGCACGCGTTTTTCCAAATCAGGCATTTTTTTCTTGAGCGCGGCCGGCATATCACGCGCCTCCAATGAAAGCGGAATGGACTCTATGGTTTTTAAATTCTGCGTAATATCCTCGCCCACCATGCCATCGCCGCGCGTGGCTCCGCGCGTAAATATGCCATTTTCGTAAGTCAAACTCACCGCAAGCCCGTCAAATTTGCGCTCGCCAAAAATCTCCGGATGTCGGACATCCGGAATTAATTTTTGGATGCGGGTTTGCCAATCACGGAATTCTTCCTCTGAAAATACGTCTTCCAGCGAAAGCATGGGTGTGGCATGGCGCACTTTTTGGAACTTGTCCAGCGCCGCTCCCCCCACGCGCTGGGTGGGCGAATCGGGAGTTATGAACTCCGGAAATTGGTCTTCCAGCAGTTTTAACTCGTGCTTTAACGAATCAAGAGCCGCGTCAGAAATTTCCTGCCTATCCAACAGATGATAGAGATACCGATGATGGTTAATAACATGCCGCAATTTTTCTATGCGCTTTTTTGTTTCCTGTTTGTTCATAAGAATTTAAAACACATCGGGGCATGTGACAGGGTCTTTCCATAAAAACCCGCGCTCAACCGTAATACCGCCTCCGCCGGAGCAATTACTCTTTCCAAAAGAATCTATACGCAAACACTGCGAAAAAGGGAGAAAAGGAGAAGGTCTGGGCACATCTTCCCGCACCCGCACCGTAACATCAACACAAGAATTATTATTATTGAGATTCATCCGTTCAAATGTATACACGCGCGCCAATCCATCAACAGCATAGGTCACATTCACATTGGCATCCTCAAGACAATTGACAACAAAATCAGATGTCTGGCTGGGACCGTATTTGAATCGAGCAGGATGCGCCCAATAATATGCGCATTCCCACCCCGCGTCGGACGCAAAAAAAGCCTGAAACGACGGCAAAACATTGCGCGTTATGCGAAGCTCGCGGAATATAATGGTGGAGACGCCAATGCCAACCGCAAGCGCTATGCTGATAACAACAGCTGTGATAAAAAGCGCTGTTCCTTTGTTGCCATAAATCATATTCATCAGAATGTGATATTTCGTTTAGTAACGGCTGTTTGCATTCGTATGCGCGACTCTCCGCCCGGGCGATTTAGATCTCCTGCTTTCACTTCAATAACAATCGTCACGCGTTGAGGAAAACCAATAAGTCCTGTAGTATAAAAAATGAGTTTAGTAACGGTTCTGTCGGGATCCGTCATAGGAATAAACCCCTCGCCGTTGATTTGACGTTCTACTCTTCCTTTTCCATCAACAATATTAAGCCGATAATCAATAGTATCTTTAGTAAGCGACTGGCGAAACGTAAATGATTCGCATCCCGAACCCGCCCAACTACAAAAACTGACTGGTGAGCCGCCGCTTTTACAACTGCTTCCAAAACAATAATTGTCGCCCGCGAGAATTTCAAGAGATATAGTACCCAGTGTATACCGGATATTATCATGCGCATTTTGCAAATTTATCGCGTGGCTTTGCGTGGCCTGCAGGGTAACAAGCGCGCCCGAGCCCACTGTTACCACAACTGAAAAAATAGAGAGCGCGATGAGCATCTCAAGCAGGGTAAATCCCCCTAAAAACCCCGTTTTTGTGTTTACAATTGCCATTGGAACAAATGAGTTTCAAGCAATAAAGATTTTTGTGTTGTCATGCCGGGCCAGTTCACGAGCACCTGCACTTCTGCCTCATTAGGCCCAATTAATGTAACATAAACAGAACGCTTGAATTGCGTGGCGCTGCCGCCGACAATATAATTAAACACGTCTTTTCCCGCATCAAAAAGCAAGTTTTTACAAGAAGTAGGGGGGGCAGGACATCGTTCAAATGTCACCGCGCCGCTGCTTTGCAATTTTGCAATGCAGCCGTTCGGTTTTTCACAAATCGCGCTCGGATACAAAGGAGGATGAACTATCAAACCATCAAGCCATCCGGTCGTATCACAAGAAGGTTCTATCTCAGGATCGCATGGAATTGCTCGTGTACTCAAATCGCGCCGCTCCCGAACCATCTCCATTGCTTCCTGCGCCAGCATGGCCGCTGTTACGCTGTCTTTATAGTCGCGCGCAATTTGCAGAGAACTTTGCAATAAACCGGCAACGCCTGCCAAAGCAATCGCAAGCACAAGGGCGGCAACCAGCGTTTCTAAGATAGTAAATCCTCTATTATTCATATTCATGGCGCTTTTTTTATTGCCACCGCCCCAGTACTCCACATAATAACGCGCCTGGCGAAAGAACTATCCCGGGGTGATTCAATTTCTACCATATAGCTCCCCGGACCCAATGATTCAATCACGCAAGGACCTGGATTACATGAACTAACCGTAGCCCCACGCATCTCAATAATAGGGTTAGGCCGTTTGTATGTTACGCTCAATTGCTCAAGATCATCGTAAGGCGGGTCGCATACCGCGCCCGCGCTGTCTAATTTGCAAATTCTGCGAATGCGGGCCCGCGCAATCGGCACAACCTCAACTTCTTCGCCCGCGTCAAGAAAATTATTCTGGTCAATCGCGTCTGAAAAAAGCCGATACTGCCTCTTGTTCTTTATATTAAAATGCACGCCAAACGCGGTCCTAAATTGTCCAGATACAATCGGACTTTCTAATGTAGAGACCGCGCGCTGTTCGATGTCGCGAATAGCAAGCGCTATGAGTTGTGCCTCGCGATCAACGGCAAGAAGTTCTCCAAAACGCGGAAAGCCGGAGATAAGTATCGTAGCTATAATACCCATCACCGTAATAACAATAAGCAACTCAACAACGGTAAACCCTCTTGCCATAACCTTATTGCGGTCCGCCTCCCGGATCAGATGCGCGGATTATAAGCGTTAAATCAACGTCATCTGCTATGGCGGGATTTACCGAATCTTGGCCGTGGAGCGTTACAGTAAAAGTTTTATCCGTTTCCGGATCTGCCGCAGAAGACTCAACGCGCGTTCTTAAAGTCGTGTCCCCGTCATATTCAGCCGGACTGATATTCTCATCAGGAGTATACACATCAAGAAACCCCGCGGGAGTTATTGGTGTTACTCCTATTACGGAAAGTTGTACATCTCCAGCATATCCGCCGGATGGAGTAACTGTTATGGCAGAAGGTGAGGAGTATGAATAGATAAAATGTGAAGCGTCTACAACAATTGTCGCAGGATCGGCAGTAAGAGTAAAATCAGCAGCTACACATGAGTTTGTGGTGCAAGATGTGCTGCATGTTGCAGGACACATACCATTCGCGGCGCCGTTATCGCACTGCTCGCCTCCATCAATAACACCATTGCCGCAAAGAGAAGTTACATCAATTGTTACCGAATCAGAATTAGGCCCCGTCGTGTTTTCACAAGTAAGAGTATATGTTTGTGAAGCGGAAAGCGGGCCTGTTGAATATGTTCCCGGAGGTCCTGATTTTCCCGGCGCCGCAACCGGCGGGATGGGAGACGGAGAAACAGTGCATGAATCCGCATTTGTGCATACTGTCCCCGACGCACCGCACCATGTGAGAGAAACATTCGTGCCTTCCGGAACAGTGAGTGAATCTTGCCCATTTGCCTTGATATCCGCCTCGGGAAGCGGCGGGGGCGTTACAAGCGTAACCCCGCCAAAATTAAGCCAGCCGATAACATCCCCGCCCCAGGCGTATCCTACAAAACGTTCGCCGCCGCTTCGGTATGTAACCCCGCCATCTTCTTCTCCAAAATTTAGAGGATCAACACTGCCATCATCATTTTCTGTGTACAGAGTTGGAAATGTACCTCCCGCGCGAGTGGTATCATTAGGATTCGGGTCAATACCATCCGAGAGCGCTATCCAGCCGTCCCATCCGCCGCGCTCGGCACTGGGCTTAAGCGCACCCGAACAGCCTGTCGGCGTGGGTGTTTGATCAACAAACACCGAGCACGCGCGCGCCCACCCCGTTACCGCCTTCCTTCCAAGCGCTCCCGAGGTATCAACATAAGGTCCGCATCCGGGGCCCGCAAACACTTGAGGGCAATCCGGTTCTTGAGGGTTGAATCGTATCCAGCCGATACCACCAGATTGCGTGCCTTGTCTGCCAGAGTTCCACGCATAGCCTTCGAGATACCCTCCTATCTCCGCTCCCTCGTCATTAAATACAACTTTGTAATTACTTGTCTCACACAAACCGCTTATATTAGCGCAATTGAAACTTATCCAACCAATATTAGACGACCATGCCCAGCCGTGAAGATCTCGTGGTGTCACCACCGCACCTGCCTCGCGCGAAGGCGCAAAAGTAACAACCAAACCAACGGCTGCGGCAACCGCAACCGTACACAACAATACAAAACGAAATGAGAAAAATTTATGGAGCATATACGGCATTATACACTTTAGTCGCGGTAATGTTTCCATTGACATGCAATTTTTCCGTGGGAGTCGTTATGCCGATGCCGACATTGCCATCCGATTTGATAGTCATGCGCTGGGTGAGAACAGCGGGGTTGGCATTCGAAGCGACATAAAACATCATTTTTCCGGGAACCATTTCATCCCCAACAACTCCATCCGCAACAACTCCATCCACAGCAATAGAAATCCTTCCCGCTTCCTCATTCGTATCGCCATCCCATGCATACCCGCGCAAATGCAGCAGAGCATCCGCATGCACCGTCCGCTGTGCTGAACCCGTCGCGTCAATTCGTTTTTTATAGGCAGAAAAAGAGGTTCCGACCGCGGTATCATCATTAAAATCAGCCGTAACAGAGGAAACATCGTGAAATTCAACATTTCCAGCGCCGGTTATGCGCATTTTATGTGCCTCGCCGGCCCATGTGCCCACGGTTATTTTTTTCCTTATGCTAAAATTCGTATTATCTGCCGCGACTCTCCACCAACCGTCAGGATCGCCCTTGTCACTTTCGTTAAAATATATAGTGGGGGCGAGTCCGGATAATTGCATATCGCCGGCGATATCAAGTTTTTGCGTCGGAGCAACTCCGATCCCCACATTGCCATTTAATACCGTAAGCCCGCCTGCGCCGCCAAAATCACCCAATATCAAACCACCCTTCTTGCTCTGCGTTGCAGAACCTGTGTGAAGCGGCGGGTCGCACCCGGGATTACCCGCGACACATGCGGGCGGCGCGGCAAGAGGCGCGGCCCAATCTGCCGAGACTAAAATCACAGCGACAAAAAAACTGATAAACACGACACCGATAATTACCGGCGCGCTTTGAAACTTTTGCATTATATACGTTTGCATAAAAACAGTTAAATAAGTTTATAAAAATGAGACATTATTGACTTGGTGCGCTCATTGACTTGATAAGCTTCTCCCGCTCTTTTGGTGTGAGAATAATTCTCTCGCCTTCCGGCGCGCTCATTGCTTCTACAAGATCAGCGCGTTCCTCATCAGTAAGAACTATTCGCTCTTCATTTTGCTTGGGTATTTCCACTACCGGCTCCTGTTTCTTTTTTAACATAACCATCACAATCATAAGAACAATAAAGAGCAATACCCCCGCAAGCATCAATTTATCTTTTTTTATGTTGTTCAAAAATGATTTCATTGATTTTAATATGTGTTCATGCAATTTAAAAACATCTCCCCTTTCCTTTTTATTATACAAAATTGTATAAAAAATGAATAAAACTGTGTATAACCTCTCTGCTTTCTGATGGATTTTTTCGGAAGCTCAACTTCCGCAAGCCTTACGGCTTCTTCGGCGCGCCGTCAATGGCATCGCGCAGTTCGTCTATGTGAATCTTTCGGATTTTTGTGGTGTTTGCAACAA
>SBBS01000012.1 GCA_005239605.1 bacterium
TCAATAATCTCCTTATATACCCACGCGCTCGGGCGAATTTTTCTCTCTAGCGTTTTTCCACCCGAGGCAGATCCGCCTTTGGCGGAATAATCCACCTCTACCAGCCCGAATCGCGGCCAGAAACCCTTGTCCCATTCAAAGTTATCTAACAACGACCAGTATAGATACCCGCGCACGTCCACTCCTTCAGCAATCGCTTTTTGCATCCACCACACATGTTCTTGAATATAACGCGCTCGCACAGCATCTCTCGCATCCGCGATGCCGTTTTCTGTTATATAAACTGGTTTGTTGAATTTTTTAAGCCCCGCAAGCACGCGGTACAGTCCTTCCGGATATACTTCCCATTCCATATCTGATACAATCCTGTTTTCATTTTTGTTGAGCCCGTAATTGATGCGATTGTGGAAATAATAATTGAGCCCGATGAAATCAAGTCCGCGCGATACGCGCCATAAAAACCGCTGGTTCCAAATTTTATCCGCTACCCGCGCAAGCACGCTGTTCACCGGTCCTCCCGCGGATTCAAAATGGGATTGATTCACCGCAACGCCGATTTGCGCGCCCGGCACAATGTTTTTAAGCGCGCGATATGCACGCCGGTGCGCAGTATTTAATACGTATGTCGTGCGGAAAAACGACAACAAACTTTTTTTCTGGGGCGGCCATTTTCCCCGAAGATACGAGTTGAGCGCGTAGATTTCGGGCTCGTTCAATGTAATCCAAAACTGCACGCTATCCTGATATTCCCGTGCCATACGTTCGGCATAGCGCGAAAATAATTGCGGAAAATCTTTTGCAAGAACACCGCCTTTATCACGCGCCCAAACAGGCAATGTCCAGTGCCACAAGGTCACAAATGGCTCAAGGCCGCGCGCGCGGAGCGCCGCAATAACCACGCGATAATGCTCAATTTCTTTTTCATCAAACTTTCCCTCTTCCGGTTCAATCCGCGACCATTCTATGGAAAACCGATGCGCATTGTGCCCCAATTTTTTCGCGATATCAAAATCCTCTTCGTAGCGGTTGTAATGATCGCATGTTTTGCCTGATATATAATTTTCTTCCTGAAGCGGCGAAGGGTAATTCTGTAAAATATGATCCGGAAACTTCCTCAACTTTGCACTTTGAACTTTTAATTTTGAACTTTTTTTCTCCCACTCGCTCCAGTCGTTATAATTGCCGCCCTCTACCTGATGAGAAGATACTGCCGCACCCCAATAAAAATTTTTTGGAAATGTTTCATTTTCTGCCATAGCTCCATTATAACAGAAAAAACGCCATCGCATTGCGATAGCGCCTTTAGAAATAAAACCCTTTATTTACGAGATTTTACGCACAAAGGTGGTAAGCCGAATCTCTGGCCTCCGACAAGTTGAATCATCCCGAAACAGCGCTTTTCGTATGCCCTCTGCGTCTAAATCTAATACGCAGCATATATTTTCAAAAGAATATAACCATGTTGCATCGGTTGATTGGAACCATTCTTCCTCTTCCCGGCATATACGATTCGCCCGCCGCGAGGAAGCAATTCCTTTATTTTTCAAATACATTTCTACCGCGTCTTGTAAAACCGCGAGCATAAGCCGCCGTTCCGGTAAATAAGCTGCCGTAGAAATAGGATAATACTGACTTGGAAGAATGTTCATGGGTCCGATTATGTTTTCTTCACACATATCCATATCCACAACACTATCTCCTTTCTTACACGTTTATCCGCCATTGTACTAGCTTATTTTCGTATACGCAAGTATACTTAACAATATGACCCACGAAGAACAAATTGTGCGGGCGGTAAAAAAAGTTATGCCCGCGGTGGTCTCCATTACGGCGGCTAAAGACTGGCAAGCTCTGCAAGAAGCCGCGCGGAAACTCGCACCGTTAGGATTTCCATTTCCCGAGGAAATGCAAGATATGGATGGCCAGGCGCCGGAGGGTATTCCTCTTACCGATGACGGCAAGGTGCGCCTCGGGGGCGGTTCAGGGTTTCTTGTGGATAACAGCGGCATTATTCTTACAAACCGCCATGTGGTGGCTGATCCCGAAGCGGAATATACCGTAATTCTTGATAATGAACTCTCATTTCCTTTAACCGTAGTGGCAAACGATCCCATTCATGATGTTGCCATCTTAAAAATAAACACGGAAGGACGCGCTCTTCCCGAACTTCCACCGGCAGCAACCCTCGCAGAAGAAAAACCTCTTGAACTTGGGCAGACAGTTATAGCAATCGGAAACGCGCTTGGTGAATTCAAGAATTCCGTCTCCACCGGCGTTATATCCGGCCTCTCGCGCCTCATTTCGGCAATTACCGATATGTCCGGCAAACAAGAACGTTTGCGCGGCCTTATTCAAACGGATGCGGCCATCAACCCGGGAAATTCCGGCGGACCGCTGATTGATCTGGACGGCAATGTGATAGGCATCAATGTTGCCATTGTATTCGGCGCGCAAAATATCGGTTTTGCCATTCCCATAAAAAAAGCCGTGCGCGACCTCGCTGATATCAAAGAACATGGAAGAATCCGGCGACCCTTTCTTGGGGTGCGGTATGTGCTTTTGAATAAGCGCATCGCAGACCGCTTCCAGCTGCCTGTATCTCACGGCGCATATATCCTAAAAGAAGGCGTACCCGGGGATCACGCCGTAATTCCAGGAAGCGCGGCGGATAAAGCGGGGCTCAAAGAAGGAGACATTATTGTCACCTGCAATAAAAAACGCATTACGGAAAAAGAAACTTTGGAAGATATGCTGGAAGGGCTTGCCGTAGGAGATGAAGTGCGATTTGGAATTCTTGCCGGCGGCATCAGAAGAAAAATAACAAGCGCGCGGCTTCAGGAACACGTTGAAAAAGCGCCTTCAAACAATAGACCTGTCCCTTAATAAATTTTAGTCGGGAATTTTTAGCCGAAAATTTATTAAGGGACAGGTCTAATAGCGCTCACTAAAAACCCGACTCCATACGCAATACCTGCCGCTACCCCTCCCACCGAAAGCATTTCAGCGCCGGCGACATACCATGACTGGCCAGTGAACAATGAACGCAGCGCTCCAATACCAAATAACATAACGGTCGTAGAAAAAATCGCGATAACAAACACGTTTCCATTCACAGAAAATATATACGGCGCCAAAGGTACTGACCCTGCAATCACAAACGAAAAAAAAGTGGCGGTGGCGGATCGCACCGATTGCCCATCCCGTTCCGGCGGGGAGATGCCAAGCTCCTCGCGCACCATAATATCAAGCCAGAGCTCCTTGTTTTTTGATAAAAGCGGCAATAACGACTCCGAATCTTTTTCGCCATATCCTTTTTTCCTCAAGAAACCTGCCATCTGCGCACGTTCATCTTTCGGATCGTAACGATATTCCATTTCTTCCGTTTTGCGTTCTCGCACCACATAATCATGTTCGGATTTGCTTCCTAGATAGTCGGACGCGGCCATAGAAAAGCCATCGGCCAGCAAATTGGCGATTCCCAACAAAACAACAACGGCGGCATCCAGTCCTGCGCCGGCAACTCCCGCCACAACCGCAAACGTGGTAATAATGCCATCGTTTGCGCCATATATAATATCTTTCAAATATGCGCCTCCTGATGGATGTTTTGGGACTGTCGCTTGTATCACTTCGTTATAATTATGCGTTCAACAATCACATCTTCTAGAGGATGGTCATTTTCATTCACAGCCGCTGATTCTATTTTGTCTATAACTTCCATATCCCCCGCCACACGCCCGAATACCGTATGCTTGCCGTCTAACCAAGGTGTTGCCGCGGCTGTCACGATAAAAAACTGACTGCCATTTGTATTCGGGCCGCTATTCGCCATTGCAATAACGCCGCGCGCAACTTTGTGATCGTTAAATTCATCTTCAAATGCGTAGCCCGGCCCTCCCTGGCCGTCGTTCGCCCAATCATCATCTTTGCTGTTGGGGTCGCCTCCTTGAATCATAAAATCTTTGATAACGCGGTGAAACTTTGTGCCGTTATAGAAACCTGACTCCGCAAGTTTGATAAAATTTTCCACTGTTTTAGGCGCGGCATCGGGAAACAGTTGAATAGTTATCACGCCAAATGATGTTTGAATATCCGCCAACGGCGCCTGCTCCACCGTAACAGTGCCCGGTTCTTCTTTTTGAGGTTCAGTGGTATTTTCCGGCATAAAAGAAACTCCGCGGCGGGACAGCAAAAACACCGCCGCCGCGATAATGCCAACTATTACAATATATTTTAATGCGGTATTCATAAATGAAAGATTTATAATTGTATGTTATCCTGCCTGTATGCAAAAGTCAAAGTTTCAACAATACACAAAACCGTGGTTGAAGGCCGAAACCGCCGCAGAAAAGAAAAAACGCGCAGACAAAGTTTTTCGCGCTCTCGCAAAAACATACCCGGACGCGAAAATAGCGTTGCGATATGAAAATAACATTCAATTGCTTGTCGCCGTTATTCTCTCGGCCCAGTGCACGGATAAAAAGATAAACGAAGTTACCATCGCTCTTTTTAAAAAATATAAAACCGCGCATGATTTTGCAAGCGCCGACCCGCGCATATTTGAAAAAGAAATTTATCAAACCGGATTTTACCGCGCCAAAGCAAAAAACATCATCGCCGCGTGCAAAAAAATAGAAGCGGAATTCGGCGGAAAACTCCCCCATACAATGAATGAAATACTCATGCTTCCCGGAGTCGCCCGCAAAACCGCCAATGTGGTTTTGGGGAACGCTTACGGCGTGGTGGAAGGAATTGCCATAGACACGCACATGATCCGCCTTTCCCAGCGCCTTGGATTTACTAAGAACACCGACCCCGTAAAAATAGAAAAAGATTTTATGGAGCTTTTCCCCAAAAAAGATTGGTTCAAACTCACCTACCGCTTAATAAACCACGGCCGCGCGATCTGCATTGCGCAAAAACCAAAGTGCGCCCGATGCCCGCTTAAGAAACTGTGTCCATCAGCGCTTGTATAACTATGCCATTCCCTTGAACTTCTGCATAAGAATGCCTTTTACTTTTTGCTGAGCGTCGGTGAACGCTTCTTTGACGCCTTTTTGCACCGATTCTTTGGTAAGCGGCGCTTCATCGGAAACAACAATATCCACAACATCAAAACTGCCGCTCAATGTTATCTGTACGGCGCCGTCTTTTGATAATCCCGTAGCACGCTCGGCTCCCAGCACGGCCTGCATTTCCCGGGCCTGCTTTTGCATTTGATACAAATCCTTGAGTTTATCCAACATTTTCGTAAAATAGAGCTTTTCTTAAATTTCGGTCAAATAATTTTGAATTTATACTACAAGCGCCGCTTCTTCTACCGTCGTTTCTCCTGCCAATACTTTTTCTGCTGCGCGCTGTAAAAGCGATGTCACGCCCGATTGTTGAACATATTCCTGCAGTGTCTTCATGGGTGCGCGCTCTACAATAAGAGAACGCAAATTGTCATCCATCCGCAACACCGCGTATACGCCTGTGCGCCCGCTATATCCCGTGCCGCCGCATATATCGCACCCGGCTCCTTTACGAAACTGGAATGAGGCTCCCGTAAGCCCCAGCCGTTCTATTAATGCGGGGTCCGGAGTATACGCAGCTGCACAGGCCTTGCATATCCGCCGCACCAAGCGCTGGGAAATAATGCCGCTCAACGCATACGCAACAAGACTCCGCTCCACGTCCATGTCAATAAGACGCGCAATCGTGCCAATGAGAGAGTTTGAGTGGATGGTAGAACCCACAATCCGCCCCACCAGTGAAGCGCGCATCGCGTATTCCGCCGTCTCGGGATCCCGGATTTCCCCCACCATAATCACATCCGGATCCTGGCGCAAAATGGATCGCATGCCAACTGCGTATGACAGTCCTTGTTCCGGACGAATCTGGCTTTGACGGATGTCTCCAAAATAAAACTCTACCGGATCTTCCAATGTAACAATATTTTTTTCCTTGTTTTTGAGCTCCTGCAGAATGGCATACAATGTGGTTGACTTGCCGGCGCCCGACGGCCCCGTGGAAAGTATCATGCCGTAATTATGAAAAATGATATCGCGCACGCGCGCGAGATCTTCCTCTGCCATGCCCAGCTTGGCAAGCGGAATCAATATATCACTGCGATTGAGCAACCGAAACACTACCGCATCGCCATACACGGTAGGAAACACTGACACGCGCACGTTCAGCATATATATTCCCGGAGGCCGCGTACGCAATTTTGTTTTAGCGGTTGATTGCGGCAAAACGTCCTTCTGCAGACTTTGATCATCTCCTTCGCCAAACAAAGATGTCAGTGCGTGCGCCAGTTGAGACGGCGGATTTGAAAACCCAGATGAAACTCCGGCAACCTTATTTACTTTCTCTCCTCCCGGCTCCGTAAGCTCCACACTGAATTCAAAATGGCCATCCTGCGGCAAATGGCTTGCAATATCAAGATCGGATATGGCCTTAATGCGGGTAACAAGCTGGTCCATTTCCAAAAGCGGGCGGCGATACTGCTCCCGCAGATATCCATCAACGCGAAAACGCACGCGCAATGAATCCGCCATTGGTTCAATGTGCACGTCAGATGCCCAAACCTGCACCGCTTCTTCAAGTATGCGATTCAAAAATTTTTCCGGCGTAGTATTTTTTTGACTCCCTTCCATTACTCCCATTCTAGCGTACCTCCGGTTTGATATTCAATAACGCGCGTTTCAAAAAAATTCTTCTCCTTTGCAAGATCAATAGCTTCCGACATCCACGGAAACGGATTTGCGCTTTGGAATTCCGAAAGAAGCCCGATGCGCTGCAAGCGCCGGTCTGCAATGTGCTCAATATATTGACGGAACCCGTCAGCGTTCATGCCAAAAATGCCCCGAGGGAAAACGTTTTCCGCAAATGTATACTCCAGCGCCACGGCTTTTCGCACCAAATCCCGCACATGGCTCTGAAAATCAGACGTCCACAACTCGGGTTGTTCCTGTTTTATGACGTTTATCATATCTATGCCGAAATTCAAGTGCATGGACTCATCCCGCATAATGTACTGGATTTGTTCTGCCGCGCCCACCATTTTATTCTGCCGCTGAAACCCAAACATAACCGCAAACGAACTGTAAAAGAATATCCCCTCCAAAATAATGGAAAACACGACCATGTTTTCAAGAAATTTCTGATCCGATGCAAATGTTCCGGTTGCAAAATGCGGATCAAAAATCCCTTCATTGAACGTAAGAACAAAAGCGTCTTTGTTGTATATCGCCTCATGCTCACGGTACATATTGAACAAGCGGGATTCATCCATTCCCAAGCTCTCCACTATGTACTGATACGCGTGCGTGTGAATTGCCTCCTCGTATGCCTGCCGCAGCAAATACAACCGACATTCGGGAGAGGTAATGTGTTTATAAGTTGCCAGCACTAAATTGTTCGCCGCAATGGAATCAGCCGTCGTAAAAAAACCAAGCACCGTTTCAAGCGCAAGCCGCTCGTCCGCGGATAATACATAAGGCGACTTCCATTGCTCCACATCTTTTTGCATGCTGATTTCGGTCGGCAGCCAATGGTTGGCATTGCCCACAATGTACGCATCCCACGCGAATTTATGCTTGATAGGATACAACTGCATCACATCCGCGTCTTTTCCGTTGATGATGCGGCGGTTATTTACGTTCACTTTTTCAGTTGTTTTTTGAATAGGCATAGACGCTTCGCTTAAATTAAAAGTTAAAAGTTTAAGATGAAAAGCTTGAATGAGGAAATTTGCAAAACAAAATTTCTTTCCTTAATTTTGAATTTTACACTTTGAATTTTTAATTTTTATTACTGACATGATTCACAGTTTGGATCTTCTATGCTGCATAACTTTGGCCCTTCGGATTTTGTTCGTGGAAGCGTTGACAAGGGTTCTCGTATCGCCATTTCTGAAACCGCGGCATTCACTTGTTCGTGAGAGTTTTCTTCTCCGCCTGTTGCCTTTTCTGCCGCAACAGCCACCTTGCTTAGTTCGTGCGCCCGCACATGCGTGGAGCCGTGCTCTGCTATACTTACCGTTGATTTTTCAACTTGGGAAATCGCAAGCGTGCGCAAATAATACGTTGTTTTCAAACCCATCTCCCACGCATATTGATACACTTCTGAAAGCTGCTTTCCGGAAGAACCCATAAAAAAGATGTTTAGCGACTGGCTCTGATCTATCCATTTGCCGCGATGAGCCGCCGCGCGTATAAGCCACTTGGGATTAATCTGAAAAACCTCTTTATATTTTTCTTTTAAGTGATCGGGAATGCCGCCAATAAGCATAATGTTGCCGTCGTTAAACTTCAGTTTGCCAAGCATCTCCTTGCTCCAAAGCCCCAACCGCTTGAGATCTTCCACTAAATAGGAGTTCACTATCGTAAAATCGCCCGACATGTTTGATTTTACATAAATGTTTTTATAGATCGGCTCAATGGAAGGTATCGCGCCTACGATGTTTGAGGTGGTCGCGGTAGGCGCTATTGCCATGCAGTTGGAATTCCGCATGCCGTTTTTCTTGATGACATCCCGCACGGCACTCCAGTCCAAAGAACTTCGCCGCGATACGGGAACACGTTCGCCGCGCTCAGCCTCCAGTAATTGCAAGGTGTCAATCGGCAATATGCCGCGATCCCATTTTGATCCTTTGAATGTTTCATACGACCCGCGCTCGCGCGCAAGGTCCGACGAAGCAAGAATGGCATAGTAGGAAATAATTTCCATACTGCGGTCCGCAAACTCCACCGCGGCTTCGGAATCAAATGTTATGTTCATTTTGTAAAGCGCATCGTGAAAACCGCCCAAACCCAGCCCCACCGGCCGATGCCGCAAATTGGAAATTTTTGTTTCCTTTGTGGGATAAAAATTCGCGTCAATTACGTTATCCAGCATCCGTATGCCAAGCTGGGTCGTTTCGGCAACTTTCCGCTCGTCAAACGCCCCGTCTGTCACATGTTCGGCAAAATTAATCCACCCTAAGTTGCAAACCGCCGTTTCCTCCGCAGAATTATTAAGCGTTATTTCCGTGCACAAATTGGAACTATGCACCACACCCGCATGATCTTGCGGGGAACGGATATTGGAAGGGTCTTTGAACGTAACCCACGGATGGCCGGTTTCAAACAGCATGGCAAGCATCTTTTTCCACAATTCACGCGCTTTGAAGCGTTTCCACAAATGAATAGCTCCTGCGTCTGCCTTTTTTTCATATGCCGTATAGAGCTCGTCAAACTTTTTGCCATAAGTTTCATGCAATTCCGGCGCTTCTTCAGGTGAAAACAGCGTCCAATCACCGTCATCCCGCACGCGCTTCATAAACAGATCGGGGATCCAGTTTGCCGTATTCATGTCATGCGCGCGGCGGCGTTCATCCCCCGTATTTTTGCGAAGCTCCAAAAACTCTTCTATATCATAGTGCCACGTTTCCAAATATACGCAATTGGCTCCGCGCCTGCGACCGCTGCGGTTGATAGAAATCGTAACGTCGTTGGCAATTTTTAAGAAAGGAATAACCCCCTGTGATTCAACACTCGTGCTTTTAATTAAAGCGCCCGTTCCCCGCACGCTTGTCCAATCCATCGCCGTGCCTCCCGACCACTTCAGGAGCTGTGCCACATCGCCATACGACTTAAAAATTGCTTCAAGATCATCACCAACCGTATAAAGAAAACAAGAGGCAAGTTGAGCCTTCGGCATACCCGCATGGAACAACGTCGGCGTAGACGGGACATAGCGAAACGTAGACAGCATATCATAAAAACGCATAGCCCATTCGGTTCTTTCTTTTTCATTCTCGTTAATGGCTATTCCCATTGCCACGCGCATCCAAAATGCTTGCGGAGTTTCAAGCGCTTCATCCTTTTCAATATCCCGCGCGAGATATCGGTCATATAATACCTGTATCCCCAAATACCGAAACAGATCATCGCGTTCCGGATTCAATCGTTGGGCAAGAGTTTCCAAATCAAACGCAAGCAATCGCTTGTCAAACCTGCCAATCCCCGCGCCGCGCTGGATATTATTCACAAACGCCTCGCGGTATTGGTTTTGAAGCCGCGCGTAATCAATGTCGGATCCTATAATATCTTTATAAAGCTTTGCTAGCAGCAATCGCGAAGCAACTCTGGAATATGCCGGATCCAACTCAATAAACGACCGCGTTACCATCACAAGCGCGCGCGCGATTTCCGAAGTAGCCATATTGTCATAAACTTCGTTGCGGCATTGCTCGGAAAGACCGTCAATATCAATGATGCCCTCGTATCCCCGCACGGCATACGCCAGTGAAGAACGAATTTTCTCCATGGAAAACGGCTCCGTTTTCCCTGAACGTTTTACCACCATAATGCGATTTTCTTCAATTCGCTTCAAAACATCGCGTTTTTTCTCCTCCCGCTCTTTTGCGTGCTCATAACGATACAAAATATAAGATTTGGCGACATCAAAAAAGCCCTGCTCCATGATTTTCCGCTCCACCGTATTTTGAACATCCTCTACGGATGGAATTTGTTCGGCCAAAGGAAACTTTTCCAAAAGCTCATTCACCACATTTTCGGTAATAGTCCGAACGGGACCTTCTTCCACAGTTCCGCGTGTCGCAAAAAAAGACTTTTGGACAGCAAGCATAATTTTATGCTGGTCAAAATCCGCCACTTCGCCGTTACGCTTCTTAATTTTTTGCAATATATCCATACCAGTTATCTTTAGTTTATAGAAACCATGACGTTTGTATCCCTATTCTACACCCGGCGGCAAAAAGGTAAAAATTTTGGCAACCAAAAAACCGAGTAATCTCGGTCTGAACATGTGGATAAAAATTTTATCCCTTTTGCAAAGGCTGCAGGCGGGCGGCAAGCCCTAATGCCAGCGCCGCAATAACGATGTTTTTTATGATATATTGCCCTTCCAGGGTAGGAATAAAAAACCCCTGCCACACCACACCCGGCAAAAATACAAACGGCATAACGGTAGTAACCATATGCGGCGCCAAAAGAGCAATGGCCAGGCGTTCCCATCCTTTTATAAGGAAGGCGATGCCAATCAACATCTCCCACAAGCCCAAAAACACCACAAAGCTCTTAAATTCCCAAAATGGCATGGTGCGCATCAACAAATCAGCCACTAGCGGATTTGCAGGGCTCACATCAAGCAGTTTCAAAAACCCAAACCAAAAGAATACAATAAACAAAGCGATCCGTTCCATGGGAACCGCAAGGGACCGGACCATTTTTAGAACGGTTTTATCAAATACAACAATAAAATCATCCTTCATACGTTCTAATATATCATAAACTGCTTTGAACAAAAAATGCTCGGAGCAATAGATCTGTCCCTTAATAAATTTTAGAGTGAAATTTCAGAAATATGAGATGGGGCGCCGGTGAAAATTTTGAAGCGCCAGCAGGGCTAACGCAGGAAATTTTCACCAAGCACCGGCCAGATTTCGGGAATTTTTAGCCGAAAATTTATTAAGGGACGAACAGGTCTAATAAAAACTCCAAGCGATATGACTGTTTCAGGCAGTTATCCAACGATTTCTGGAAATTATTCTTCATAAAAGTCTGCCTCCTTTATGATTTAGGTTTCTTCCACTCCACAAAACTGCCGGCTTTGCGCTCCATGGCATCGGCCAGGCGCGCGCGGCGAACAGCGCCGCGCGGCAAGAGCGCGTAATGACGCGAAGCATCCAGCGCCTCCGACAGATGCCACAAATCTTCCTCGGCAACAGTCCACCCTTGATATTTTTTACCATCCAGCCGAAACGGGCGCGAATATTCGCGGAGCGTACGCCGGCCATCATCCCAAAAATATTCATGAAAATAGGAAGCCGCAAGCGCGTGAACCGTTTTAAAAATGGGCTCGCGCCACCGCAATACCGCATGATTCGTTTTGCTCACCGCGCCCCATAAGCCCCGTTCCAAAAAAAGCGCAACCACATGGTCGTCATCGTTTGCTGTTGTGCGCAAATCCAACAGAAGCGGCTTTCTGCCCTGCACCCACAATGCCGCTGCGGCAAATAAAGCGCCTTCCATGCAATGCGCTTTGTGTTCGCGCATAACGCGCCGCGGCGACATCAGCGTATTGCCGTGTTCTTCAAAATTCGCCGGAAGCGAATCCACATAATCCTGAACCGCTATAGGCGTGCGCAGCGAGCGCAAGTGTTTCAATTCTTCTTTAGTAAAACCAAACATGCCCTCTTGTGATTCTTACGTTCAAGTAAACACTTTCTAAAGCGTTTTTCCGTTCAGCGGCGGCAATTCCGGCGCCTCCTCTACCCAAAAACTCTTCTCGCCCAGTACTTGTCCCCGCGCCGTCTCCACGCGCACGCGCCACAATCCGGGTGTTACGTTTGACTTCAATGAATAGCCGCGGTAGCCGCCATCCGCCCCGCCCACAATAGGAAACTCAATACGCGATCTGCTCACCCACCCCCCGTCTTGCTTGTCAAAATACTGCCAATGATGCATAATGCGTGTTTCCGTAAGCCGCGCGGGAGCGAACACCGCGCTGTAAAAATAAACAGGATTTCCGGCAGGTAAGTGTATAGTTTCTCGCAACGCTAAAAACGCGTACCAAGGCTGCTCCTCGCCGGTCACACGATATCCGCCCGCCACGCGCGTAACCGCATGATACACGCCCGCTTCTTTAAGAGAAAGCGGCAATGGCGGTATAATGTTTAAAAAATAAAATACGTTCACCGCCAAAAAAATACCTCCGATACTCATGGCGACATCTCTCCGAAGTTCATGAATGCCCGTAGGCATAAGATAAGAAAATCCATAAAACAAGAACCCCATTACCGCAACGCTCACCGCGCCGCTTAGCAAAAACACCCACACACCGATGGCGCCTGCCGCAATGGGAATAAGGAACATCATGTACGAATACAAAACAAAAAATAAAATACCGCATTGAAACGTAAATTGCTGATAGCGCGTGCGAAAAAACTCGTTTCCCACCAGAAGCCCGAACAACAAAGCTAAAAACGGCCAGCTGCTTGATAACGAAGCGCCGCGGAAATAAAACACAAAAAAACCGGAAAGAAGCCCTCCGAACGCGTATTGCATAAGAAACGGCGAGAGTGTCCGCGCGTATGACGGAACGCGATGCAGCAGCCGCATGCCGTCAGGCGTTCCTCGCCACACGCCCGTGTCGTATAAATTTGTTATCGCAATGCCCATAATCGCGACTGCGAGATAAAAAAAGAGAACAAGATTGTCAAACAATAAATCTATGCGCGTAAGAGTGAAGCTGTCCACAATGAATCCGATAATCATGGAACCCGAAAACGCCCATCGTTCGTAGCGATGAAATAATTCTTCAAATCGTTCTTTATACGCAGCAAACATAGTATATGTAGTATATAAATAGACTTGCAAAATATATGCAAGTGATGCACAATTGAAAAATTATAATTATAGAGTGACTCGCCCCGTCATCCGACAGGGCGCCATGTCGAATAGACCTGTCCCTTAATAAATTTTAGAGTGAAATTTCAGAAATATGAGATGGGGCGCCGGTGAAAATTTTGAAGCGCCAGCAGGGCTAACGCAAGAA
>SBBS01000105.1 GCA_005239605.1 bacterium
AATTTCTTGCGTGAGCCCTGCTGGCGCTTCAAAATTTTCACCGGCGCCCCATCTCATATTTCTGAAATTTCACTCTAAAATTTATTAAGGGGCAGGTCTATTTCTTTCTTATGCTTGTGAACGGTGTGCTTCAAGACATTCCGATACCGGTGCGCGAGGCAGAGCTGTATCTTGATATTCGGAGCGGCTCGCTCAACGAGCTACTGGACTTCACGGATCACGCAGAGGAAGTGTTCCATAAAAGCAGTGACTACCAAAAGCGTACCATCATGAAGCTTTGTTTCGATGGATTCATCGTCAAAAATCAAAAACCGACGTCCATTTGGACGCCAGTCTTTGATATCTTGATGGACTTACAAAGTCCGACTCAAGTTTCCAACATCGAGCCGCCTAAGCCTCCGAAAGGCTCAAAAAGCCTTGCAGTTGCTACGGTTCAAAGTTGGAAATCTGGCGGCCCCACGGGGATTCGAACCCCGGTTACATGGATGAGAACCATGCGTCCTAGGCCACTAGACGATAGGGCCATAAAGGTGGGAGGGTGAAAGAACTATTTTATACTACATTTTTTTGAGCTTTCATTCAAGAATGTTACAATACAAAGATGGTAATTCTTCAAAAGAAAGATATATGGCATACGATATCAGAGCATGAACTCTACAAACGTTTTGAAGTCAATCCGCAAACAGGACTGAGCCGGGAAGAAGCGGAAAAACGCAGAGAGCGGCTTGGAGAAAACCGCATCAGCGGCGGTGAAGAGTTTCATCTGCTGCGCATCATTTGGCGCCAGTTTGCAAACCCACTTATCATTATTCTTCTTGCCGCAGGAGTTATTTCTTTTTTTCTTGATGAACGCACGGATGCGCTTGTAATTCTGCTTACCGTGCTTATAAATGCGCTTGTCGGCGTCGTGCAGGAAGGAAAAGCATCGCGCGCATTCATAAAACTGCAGGAACACATAACGCGCCGCGCCGTGGTAGTACGCCAAAGCGTTGAGCAAGAAGTGGTTTCAACCGTCGTTGTGCCGGGAGAAATTATTATATTACGAGCTGGTGATTATGTGCCGGCGGATGCGCGCATATTGGACGCGCGGAACCTTCGCGTAAACGAATCCGCGCTTACCGGCGAATGGATTGGCGTTGATAAAAAACAAGAAATTCTCCCGGAACATACGCGGCTTACAGACCGCGCCAATATGCTATGGGCGGGCACGTTGGTAGAAGAGGGTTGGGCGCGGGCGCTGGTAGTAAACACCGCCAATTATACGGAGTTCGGGAAAATAAGCCTCATGGTCGGCGCTACCCATAAGGCAAAAACGCCCCTTCAGCACAATATGGCCTCTCTTGCGAAACTTATCAGCATTATTGTGCTGGTAACAGTAAGTGTTATTTTTGTTCTGGGATTATTACGCAAAGAATCAGCAACGGAGATGTTTCTTATATCGGTTGCCATAGCGGTTGCAGCCGTTCCCGAAGGCCTTCCGGTGGCGGTTACCGTTATTTTAGCGCTCGGGATGGAGCGGATATTAAAAAGCGGCGGTTTGGTAAAAAAACTTACAGCAGCCGAGACGCTTGGATCCACAAACATCATTCTTACCGATAAAACCGGCACGCTTACGCAGGCACGCATGCAAGTTTCTCAAGTGGTAACCGGAAGCCAGCTTTTTGGGGATTCTTCAGACGTGCTCACGCAAGAAGCGCATACAAGCGCCGCGCTTACCATTGGCGTTTCTACATCGGATGCGTTTATTGAAAACCCCGATGCAGATTTAAGTGAATGGATAATACGCGGAACACCCACGGACCGCGCCATGCTTTTGGCGGGAATTCAGGCGGGCATACGGCCTGCGCATGTATTTCAGGAAGATCCGCGCATTGATTTTTTGCCGTTTGAAGCGGAACGGCGATTTTCTGCTTCCTTGCATAAAACAAAAAAGGGGACATTATTGAGAATAGCAGGCGCGCCGGAGGTTATTTTAAATTATGCAACGCGCGTATATGCGGGAGGACGCACATTGGCTTTGAGCAAACAAAAGTTTGAAACTTTGAAAAAAACTCATGAGAATCTTGCCAAAGGAGGCAATCGGGTGCTCGCTACCGCGTTTCGCCTTGAGACGGTGGAAAAAATTCCCGCAGCAGACGGCATAGATTTTTTTGGGAAGCTGGTATTTGTGGGCTTTATCGCATTTCATGATCCCTTGCGCCCTGACGCGGCGGAATCCATGCAAACAGCGCGCCAAGCGGGGTTGCGCGCCGTTATGGTTACGGGAGATCATCGGCTTACCGCCGAACGCATAGCAAAAGAAGTGGGAATTGATACAGCCAATCACGCGGTTATAGAGGGAGATGATTTGGAGGCAATGACACCCGAAGCCCTGGCAGAACGAGTGGAATCCATATCGGTATATGCGCGCGTTCTGCCTCACCAAAAACTCCGCATTGTAGAAGCATGGCAAAAAAAGGGGGCAGTGGTAGCCATGACAGGCGATGGGATAAACGACGCGCCTGCCTTAAAACGCGCGGATGTCGGAGTGGCATTGGGATCCGGCACGGAAGTTGCAAAAGAAGCATCCGACATTGTGCTTTTGGAAGACAGTTTCAGTGTTTTGGTAAAAGCAATTGAACAAGGGCGCGTTATTGTTGACAATCTTCGCAAAGTCATTACGTTTGTGTTTGCAACAGGATTTACGGAAATTATTTTAGCGGGGGGCGCGCTGATTTTAGGTTTTCCTCTGCCTATCCGAGCTGCGCAAATTTTGTGGACCAATATCGTGGGAGGAGGGTTGCTGACGTTTGCATTTGCGTTTGAACCAAAGGAATACGATGTCATGAAACCGCGTAATAACGGCGGTCGTGAACGGCGCATATTCACCCGCGAGATGTTGTTTCTTATTTTTATTATCGGTATTGCCACCGATTTGGTATTATTCGGATTATTTTTATATTTACAGCAGAGCGGATATGAGCTTGCCTCTATACGCACATTGATGTTTTTAGGGCTTGCGATTGATTCCATCTTCTTCGGATATTCATTGCGAAGCCTCCGCCGCCCGCTCTGGCGCATATCATTGGTAAGCAATCCGTTCTTCTGGTTGTCGCTTGCCATAAGCGTGTCTTTACTTGTTATCGTGTTTCTGTTTGAATCGCTCTCAAGCTTGCTTTCCCTTGCCCCCATTTCTTTGTTTAGCATCATTCTTATCACGCTTTTCGGCATCACGAATTTGTTTTTAATTGAAATTGGCAAGTGGTGGTTTATTCGGAGAGGACAAGCAGAGTAATGGACATTGAAACATGAAACTTGAAGCATAAAACTTGAAAAGATGGAAATTTTACTTGTTATTCTCATAATTATTTTCCTGACCGGCTTTATTGCGTTATTTTTCATGCTTCGTAAAAAACCGGAAGATAACCAGTCATTGGCGCTGCTGCAAAACCAGGTGCAGGAAATTGCGCGCACGCTTGACCGCAACATGGGGGAATCGCACAAATCCATGCAGGCGCAATTCCAACAGAGCACAAAAATTATTCAGGACGTAACCGAGCGGTTAACAAAGTTAGACGAGACAAACCGGCAAGTGATGGGATTTGCCGATCAATTAAAAGGTTTGCAGGATATTCTGCGAAACCCAAAACAGCGCGGGGTATTGGGAGAATATTATCTGGAAACCGTGCTGAAAAATGTTCTGCCGCCCGGAAGTTATCAGATGCAGTACGGGTTTGAAGACGGTTCTTTAGTGGATGCGGTCGTGTTTATAAAAGATAAAATCGTGCCGGTGGACTCTAAATTTTCGCTTGAAAACTATGAACGCATTCTTGCCGCAAACGATTCCGCCGAACGGGAACGGCTGGAAAAAGTTTTTAAGCAGGATTTAAAAACCCGCATTGATGAGACATCAAAATATATAAAGCCGGGGGAAAACACCATGGATTTCGCATTCATGTTTATTCCGTCGGAGGCGATTTATTATGATTTATTGATAAATAAAGTGGGCGCGGTGCGGGTTTCCACGCAAGATTTGATTGAATACGCGTTCAAAGAAAAACACGTCATTATAGTTTCACCCACATCGTTTCTGGCATATCTGCAAACGGTGCTTCAGGGCTTGCGCGCGCTTCAAATTGAAGAATCCGCAAAAGAAATACGCAAAAACGTGGAAGCGTTAAAAAAGCATCTTATAAATTACGACAGTTATGTAATAAAAATGGGCGCCCAATTGGGCGCCCTGGTGGGAACTTATAACACCGGCTACAAAGAATTGAAGAAGATAGATAAGGATATAGTTCGCATAGCCGGCGGGGAACAAGTTATTGAGCCGGTGGCTCTTGAGAAGCCGGCAGAGGGGAAAGAAAATTAAAGTATTGCCAATCATATGTAGCGGTTGAACCGCTAAAAAAGTCCTTGCTGAATTTGGATTCGCGCTTGGGGAACTTGATATACCTCTTTAAGAATTCCAACAGCCACTTCAACTTTTCGCAACAAAGCTTCTTTTGAAACTTTTTTGCTGGAAGTAAGATGGAGCAGTTTATCGCCACGGAGCAGCAGCTCTACATCAAGACCTGTTTCTTTACGGATACGGCTGGAAAGCGCAAAAAGTGTTTTGAAACTTTCCGGATCGCATCGGTAAAGCCGGAAAGTTGTCAATACAACAACCACTGCCGCGTGTTTTCCCGCATCTACCGCTATGGTGTGCCTCATTATTCCTAACCTCCTTTTTTGTTAATTTCTTGCTACATAAGCATATTTTATACATTATGTCAATATGTGTACAAAAAGAATCCTGTCTGGTATAGTGTTTATAAAGGAATTCATAGAGAACTCCTTGCTGTTATGCCAGATTTGATCCGGTATCCAGTACTATAACATCTATATTTATAATTCAAGGAAAAGGATCCCGCATCAAGCGCGGGATGACAAAAATATGCCATTCGCAGTAATCAAAACAGGCGGAAAACAATATCTTGTTGAACCCGGCAAAAAGCTCAAGATAGAAAAATTGCCTGCCGAAGTTGGCGAGAGTTTTTCATTTGATGAAGTTTTATTGGTAGCAGGGGAGAAAGGCGATGCAAAAATTGGCACACCTTTTATGGAAGGCGCAAAAGTTGAGGCAAAAGTATTGCGGCACGGCCGCGCCAAAAAAATAACCAATTTGCGCTACCACTCAAAAACCCGCCGCCGCCGCAAGCAAGGCCATCGCCAGCATTTTACGGAAGTGGAAATTGCGACTATTAGACCTGTCCCTTAATAAATTTTCGGCTAAAAATTTCCGAAATCCGGCCGGGGCTTGGTGAAAATTTCTTGCGTGAGCCCTGCTAGCGCTTCAAAATTTTCACCGGCGCCCCATCTCATATTTCTGAAATTTCAC
>SBBS01000084.1 GCA_005239605.1 bacterium
CTTTTGCTTTTTAATTAGTGCACATCTTTTAGCGATCGCTAAAAGATGTGCACTAATTGTGTATTTTATTATTTAAAGTTTTTCCTTTATACTTTCTGTATGAATAAAATAGAAATCATTCCTGCAATAAATGCGAATTCTTTTTCGGAGGTGAAAGAAAAAATACGGCTTGTTGAGCCTTATGTCTCGTGGGCGCATATTGATGTTGCCGACGGGTCGTTTACGGACGTAACGCTATGGCACAATCCGGAAGATCTTTTTGGTTTGCAAACATCTTTGTTTGTGGAGGTGCATATAATGATTGCCGACATTGATGAGCGGATTCAGGGATGGTTAAAGCCTGTTGTGCGGCGTATTATTTTTCATCGGGAGGCATCGCGTGATCCCGATGCGGTTATTCATGCATGCCGATCTTCGGATATTCAGGCGGGTATTGCGATCCGACCCGATTCATCGGTGGATATTGTTTTGCCGTATCTTTCCAAAGTGGATCTCGTGCAGACGCTTGCGGTTTTTCCCGGCCGTTCCGGACAGCCATTTCAACCGGATACGCTTCAAAAAATAGCCGCGCTGCGTAACGCCTATCCCGCGTGCCCCATTGAAGTAGACGGCGGGGTGAACACGGCGACAGCCGCATCTATTGCGCGGTCGGGCGCATCTTTGCTTGTTGCGGGATCCGCTATTTTTTCTGCCCAAGGCAGGGATCATGATATTAAAAGCGCGATAGAAAATTTGCGGCAGTATGCAGTTGCTTAACGGACGTTCTTCTTTACTGTGGGGAGGGGTTGTGTTTCTTTTGGGCAACGCGTTCATGGCTGCTCCGGTTTTTCTGGTAAAACATATAGCGTCTCACACGTCATTTTTACAGGCGTCCGGTGAAATTTTTGTTCGCGATGAAGAAACGGTGAAAAACGCCGATAGCATTGGCGCTGAAACGGTGCGCGTGGCGGACACGTCTCTCATGAAAAATCGGCCGCAGGTGTATGAGACGCGGATTCTTTCGCAACCGTCATTTTCCGTGCCGGAGAGCGGGGTTGCGCTTTTTGCGGATTTGCGGGAGATGATGGTGCGTCTCTATCGCGATGGAAAATTAGAAACGGAGTTCCCCATTGTTTCCAAAGGAAAGCCCGGTTCTTTATGGGAAACGCCGACCGGTTCGTATCATATAAAGGCAAAAGAAGAAAATCATTATTCTACCATTGGGAATGTTTGGATGCCGCACAGCATGCAGTTTTTTGGAAATTTTTTTATTCATGGATGGCCTCGCTATGCCAATGGAAGCCCCGTGCCGCAAGGTTTTTCCGGCGGGTGCATTCGCCTTTCCGAAGAAGACGCCAAAAAGCTGTTTTCATTGGTTGATGTGGGTGTTTCTTTGTTTGTAACAAACGGCGCGGAACCGGCATTAGTTCAGGCGTCTGCTGATATGCCCGAGGAAGAACAATTGGGGTATCGGGGAATTGACGGATTTTCTCCACCGCCTGCTATTTCGGGTTATGCCGCGCTGGTGGGAGATATAGAAAATAGTTTTCTTTTTTTTGAAAAAAATTCTCAAGAGGCGCGTTCCATAGCCTCCCTTTCCAAATTGATGACAGCTTTGATTTCCGTGGAGGCGGCAAATCAATTTCGGAAAGTTGAAATAACGGAGGCGGATATCGCGGCCGAAGGTGAAGCGGGCGGATTGCGCGCGGGGGATCGCCTGGAGATGGGTGAATTATTGTGGCCGCTCCTGCTTTCTTCTTCAAATGACGCGGCGTATGCCATTGCGCGCCAGTTGGGAACGGAACAATTTGTGCGGCTGATGAACGAAAAATCGGAAAGCCTCGGATTAACACATACCTCCTATGCGGAGCCGTCGGGGCTTGATCCGGAGAATCAATCTACGGCGCTGGATATGTTCAAGCTTGTACAGCATCTATGGAACAACAAACGGTCGCTGATTGAGATGACGGCAGCGCGGAGCCATAAAACGTGGCGCAATATTCACCCGTTTGCTTCCAAAAGTTCGTTTGAAGGCGGCAAAACCGGTTTTATACCGGAAGCAAAAAAGACAATCGTTTCTGTTTTTTCGATGCCGTTTGGCGAGTTTGCCGAACGTCATGTAGCCATTGTGGTGTTGGGTTCGGACAATCTGCAATCTGATGTGGAGAGGCTGCGCCTTTGGGTGAAACAGAATTTTACATACGGCCTAGAATCTCCTTTGCAAAGCCAGCAGGTGGAATATGCCGCTCAAGATCTTTCAAACCCATCTGACTCTCTCTCGCTGCTTTTTGCGGGCGACATCATGATGAACCGAGGCGTGGAGAAGGTAATTCAGGAACAGGGGGAGAACGATTGGATGTTTCCGTTTCTTTATGTGCGCGATGTTCTTGCGGACGCAGATATTTCATTTGCGAATTTAGAAGGTCCGATATCAGATAAAGGAGCGAATGTGGGAAGCGCGTATTCTTTTCGGATGGATCCGCAAGCGGCAAACACGCTTGCCTCAGCCGGATTTGATATTGTTTCGCTTGCCAATAATCATGCGGGCGATTGGGGCCGTGAGGCGTTTGAAGATACGATGCGCCGGCTGCAGCGCGCGGGTATCGCATATGCCGGCGGCGGATGGAACCGGAAAGAATCTTTGGAACCGGCCGTATTTGATGTTCATGGGAAGCGCGTCGGGTTTCTTGCGTTCAGCGATGTGGGTCCTTTGTGGATGCAGTCAAAAGAGGCTCTCTCAGGAATTGCGGCGGTTCCTGCGGGAAGCGCGGGGAAACCGTATGTGGAAAAGTCTGTGTTTGAGGCCGCAAAGAAGGTTGATATACTGGCAGTGTCATTTCATTTTGGAGAAGAATATGAGAGTGCGCCGAATGCGCGCCAACGCGACCTTGCTCATAGCGCCATTGATGCGGGCGCGCGGGTGGTGATAGGGCATCATCCGCATGTGGTGGAGAATGTGGAAGAATACCGCGGAGGTGTGATTGCCTATAGTTTGGGAAATTTCATTTTTGACCAGGGATTTTCCGCCGATACAATGGAGGGTCTTTTGTTAAAAGTTGAGTTTAACGGAAACAATTTGGCGGCGGTCATTCCTATTCCGACGCGCATGAATGAGTATTATCAGCCGGAGGTAGAATAAATTTATGTTATCTGAAGAAAAAACACAATTTCTGGAACGAAAAGCAAACGATATCCGTGTCTCCATTATTGAGATGCTTATAGAAGCAGGCTCGGGGCATACGGCGGGTCCCTTGGGCATGGCGGATATTTTTACCGCCATGTACTTTCACATATTGAAGCACGATGCAAATAATCCCGATTGGGACGAGCGCGATCGCTTGGTGCTTTCAAACGGACATATTTGTCCGGCGCTCTACGCTACGCTTGCCCATGCGGAGTACTTTCCACTTGAGGAATTACAGACATTGCGCAAGCTGGGAACGCGCTTGCAGGGGCATCCGCATCGGATATCGCTCCCGGGCATGGAAACCACGTCTGGTCCGTTGGGATCAGGTTTGTCGCAGGCGGTAGGCATGGCGATTGCCTTGCGGATGGATGCAAAACAAAATCAGGTGTATTGTTTTACGTCAGACGGCGAGCATGATGCGGGAAACATCTGGGAAGCGCTTATGCTTGCGGGAAAACTTAAACTCGCGAATCTTACCAGTATTATTGACCGCAATAACATTCAGATAGACGGCATTACGGAAGATATCATGCCTCTAGAGCCGCTGCGTGAAAAATACGAAGCGTTCAACTGGCATGTGCTGGAAATAAACGGGCACAATTTTTATGAAATTATAAACGCGTGTGAAGAAGCGCGCGCCATTTATGAACGCCCCGTATGCATTATTGCCCATACCATTCCGGGCAAAGGCATTCCCGAAATTGAATTTGATTATCGGTGGCACGGCAATCCGCCCGGAAAAGGTCCCGATGATAAAATTTCAAAAGAAGAACAAGGCAAGCGGTTTTTGGCGGAATTGCGCACGCTCGGCAGTAAAATTAAAAGCGAACATGAGTAATGTAGGGCGAGCAAATCGGTCGCTTGCGCATTTTGCGGTGCTGCTTATATTCGGCATTACCGTAACACTGTTTCTTGTTCATAAAGCCAATCAAATGATCGCGGAATTTGATACAATAAAAGAAGTGTATGATGCTGTTCAATAGACCTGTCCCTTAATAAATTTTTAGCCGAAAATTTATTAAGGGACAGGTCTAATAGAGCGCAATATTCGTAATTTTTTTTTCAGCCATGTTTCAGAAAGAAAAACTAAGCAGTATTGTCGCCACCTGTCTGTTGCTTATAGCAACAGAAATAATTATAGTGGTCGTGTATTTTGATATGGTTGGCGTTCACAAAGCAAAAATTGTGCAGCGCGGGGAAATCGGTTATAATCTATAACTATGAAGAGCCGGGAATCATGTTTGGAAAACTTATTATATTCCGGGAGCTATCTGTGTCAAGTTGGGACAAGCAAAATCATTTTATTTTTGGAGTTACTATTGAAGGCGATGAAGGCACATTGATAGAGATTCCAGAGTCATTCAAATTCGTTGAATAATTTTCCCTTGATTCTTGATTCATAATTCTTGATTCTAGAGATATGCTTGTATCATACAAAACAAAATCAACCCAAGATATCCAGGACGATATTTTTCGAAAGATGGCGCCGCAAAAGAAACTTCGGCTTGCCTCCGATTTTTCTATGTTTCTGCTTCGTCTTAATAAATTAGGAAAAAATCATGGATTTCGAAAACCTCATCGTGGCGGTCGTCAAAATACTCGTTTCACTTAAAATTCCATATGCGATTACCGGTGGGTACGCTGTTTCTGTGTGGGGAAGGCCCCGTTCTACGTTTGATGTTGATGTGGTGATTGAAATCCCTCAAGCGAAAATACATGCCTTGGCAATTGCGCTCAAGCGGATTTCAGCGCTTACGTATGTTGACGAGAATATGATGGCGCGCGCGGTTGATCAGAAAGGAGAGTTTAATTTCATCCATGTTGAATCTGGCATCAAGGTTGATTTCTTTGTTCGAAGAGATGACAAGTTTTCTGTCAACGGGCTCAAGAGGCGCATGGCCCAGGTGATTAATGGCACAAAAGTTTATTTTTTTTCACCGGAGGATCTTATTTTAAGCAAATTGCTTTGGAGTAAAGAAACAGAATCCGAGCTTCAATTGCGTGATGTTGAATCAATAATAAAGTTTCAAAAAAAGCTTGATTGGAAATATATTAATAAGTGGGCAAAAATACATAAGACAATAGAAACACTCGCCATGTTACGCAAGAAATATGTTTAAAACCGAAAAACTAAGCCATATTGTCGCGGTTGCGCTATTGCTGATCGCGGTAGAGATTATTGTGTTTGCGAATTATTTTGGCATTCCAAGGCGCACGGAGCTGTCTCCGGAACGTCCGCAAGCATGCACCCAAGAAGCCATGCAATGCCCCGACGGTTCCTATGTAGGCCGCACCGGCCCCAACTGCGAGTTTGCCAAATGTCCGAGTGCAAGCCGGCAGCTGACTGGCGATGAATGTGTATCAGTGGGCGGTAAAATAGTAAATACATTAGGTTTTGAAGAATGGAACCAGGAAGATTATATTGCTGATGTGAAAGGCATGAGGTGTCCATGCATTTGTGTGAAAGAAAATAATGTGATTGATATCTCCGCCTGGAACACCTACCGCAATGAGGAATATGGGTTTGAGGTGAAGTATCCCGAGCATTGGAGCGTAGTAAATGAGAAGGGGTCGTTTTCTTTGTTTGAAGGAGATGTGAAAATGACTTCGTTTTCAATTGTGGATCTGAGTGTGATGGGTGTGACCCATTGCGGAGCTTATCCAGACGATTCGGGATGTGAATTTTTCAACGGGTGGATTATAGATTGGCGAGACTCTAATACTGTGAATGCTCTCATTGACTACCAAGGAGGAGCAAAAGGCATGATGGCAACTTTACATAAAGTTACACCAGCATTGAAGGAGTATTTTAAGAGAATCCTCTCCACCTTCAAATTTATACCACTGGTTGAGAAGACAGAGGTTCTTGAAACCGGGTCGGGAACATATTGCGAATCAGATGACGACTGCTGGTGCCGTGAATTTGATGGCGCTCAATTTGGTAACGGCAAGGTTGATTCAATGTGCGACCTAGAGGCTAATCGTTGCCAGCGGTGTTATTATTAATTTTATAAGGATTATGCCTTTTAATCACAATATAAAACTTGCGGAGAACGCGCTTGATCTCAAAACCATTGTTCAAAAGCCCATTCGCGAAGGGTTTGGTGTGGGTTTGATTGAGGCGGCAGATGCTGATCCAAACGTGGTTGGTTTGTGTGCCGATCTTACCGAATCCACCAAGATGGATGCCTTTGCAAAAAAATACCCGGAGCGGTTTGTGGAAATCGGCGTTGCGGAACAAAATCTTGCCGCAGTCGCTTCCGGCATGGCGGCCATTGGCAAAGTGCCGTTTATTTCCTCGTATGCCATGTTTAGCCCGGGGCGCAATTGGGAGCAGATTCGCACTACTATTTGTTATAACAATCAGCATGTGATCATTGCTGGATCGCACGCGGGTGTTTCGGTGGGGCCCGACGGCGCCACACATCAAGCGATTGAAGACATTGCAATCACGCGTGTTATAGCAAATATGACCGTCATTGCGCCATGTGATGTTCATGAAGCGCGCAAAGCGACCGTGGAAGCGGCATCTTATAAGGGACCCATATATATTCGTCTTGCGCGCGAAAAAACGCCGGTGTTTACAACGCCAGAAACTCCGTTTGAGGTTGGCAAAGCATATCGGGTATGGAATTCTGCAAGCGGCGCGGCGGATGTTGCCATAATCGCTTGTGGATCGTTGGTGCATAATGCCATTCTTGCCGCCGCTGAACTTGAAAAAGAAGGCATTGGCGCGATTGTGCTGAACAACCACACCATAAAACCGATGGACGAAGAAACAATTCTAATGGCCGCCAAAGAGGCAGGCGCGGTGGTAACAGTGGAAGAGCACCAGGTAATGGGAGGCATGGGATCGGCCGTTGCGGAGGTATTGGCGCGGCAGTATCCGGCGCCTATGGAGTTTATAGGGGTCCAAAATCGCTTTGGAGAATCCGGGGAACCCTCGGAGCTTATTGAAAAATTTGGTATGCATCCGCTTGCTATTGTGGATGCGGCGCATAAAGTGGTACAAAGGAAGAAGGAATGAACATAACCAAACATGAGAAAATTTAGATTAGGGTTTATATATTTTCTTTCCGCTGTTTTTTTAACGCTGGCGTTGTCGGCGCCTGCTTCGTCGCCGGCCGCTTCCATGCATGCTGCGCTGCTTGAAAGTATCCAACAGCAAATCAATGAACTTATTGCGGCCGTGGCGCGTATTCAAGCGCGCATCAATGAAATTTTAGCAGAGCGCGCTCACTTGTCTGTAGTCGTTCCTCCGGCGCCTGTCACGGAGAACGGCCCGAGCATGACGGCGGAAGTTCCGGCCGCAACTCAAACAGCATCTTCTTCTGCGGAAATCGTTACTGTATCAACCGAACTGGTATGGAAGTTCTTTCCGCTTCCTTCAGCGTATCTTTCAGAACCTCTGGCAACCCTTTATCGTTTTTCTATTACCGGAGGCGCGGTAGATAAAATAATCCCTTCCATAACATACGCAATTACTGTTGCGGATGTCTCAATAAAAGGATTTGAGATTTATGCGTTTTCCGACGAGTTTTTTTCGGCACCGGCATTATTGAATTCCAAAGCAGCGAAAAGGAATAGAGTAGGCAGATATGTAGGGTATGTCAATCCTGAGAGTAAGACGGTAACTATTCTTCTTGATCAAGGTTTAACCACCGAGCTTACAATACCCGCGGGAGAAACATATTATTTTGAACTTCGCGGGACGGTGGTTGGAAAAAACAAAGGCGCATTTGTAACCGTTGCCGTTGAAGGATTGCCCGAAATAAAATTAGAATAACTTTGAATAATATATATGGCTCAAAAACAATGCGAATTTGTTGCCATTGGTGATACGGTTACAGATGCGTTTATACGCATCAAAGATGCGACTGTGCATTGTTCGGTTGACAAAGAGAAATGCGAAATCTGTTTTCGTTTTGCGGATAAAGTGCCGTATGAAGACGTGTTTATTGTTCCGGCAGTGGGGAATAGCGCCAATGCAGCGGTTGCCGCGGCTCGTCTTGGTCTTAATGTTGGCTTGGTATCCAATGTGGGGAGCGATTATTTTGGCAAAGAGTGTTTAGATGTTCTTGCGGCAGAAAAAGTAGGTACGGAGTATATATCGGTTCGTCGGGGATACAAAACAAACTATCACTATGTGTTATGGTACGAAGACGACCGCACGATTTTGATAAAGCATGAAGAATATCCATATGCGCTTCCCAATTTTGATTCGCCAAAATGGGTGTACCTTTCTTCGCTTGGCGGAAATTCCATTGAATTTCATACGGTTGTTGAAAATTATTTAGAAAGCCATTCGGAAATAAAACTGGCGTTTCAACCCGGCACATTCCAAATGAAGATGGGATTAGGCGCGCTTAAAAATATATACAAACGCGCGGAAGTGTTCATTTGCAATAAAGAAGAATATCAGCGCATTCTGAAAAAACCCGATGAACATGATGTAAAAGCGCTTATGGCTTTGATGCATGAACAAGGGCCGAAAATCGCAGTGCTTACCGATGGTCCGAAAGGGGCATATGCTTCAGACGGAACATCTATGTATTTCATGCCTCCCTATCCCGACCCCAAGCCGCCTTTTGAGCGTACGGGCGCGGGGGACGCTTTTTCTTCCACGTTTGTGGTGGCGCTGGATTTGGATATGGGTATTGAAGATGCGCTTCGATGGGCGCCGATTAACTCCATGTCGGTGGTGCAGTATGTAGGCGCGCGGGAAGGATTATTGACGCGCGGAAAATTGGAGGAATATCTGGCAAACGCGCCGGAAGACTATAAGCCGAAAAAAATCTAGCTTATTTGCTGTTATCCGATGACGGTTTATGATCTCAATGTATAGTATGAAACCGGCGCCGCATACGGGTCTCGCGCTTGATTTTCTTGGGGCAACGGAATGCGCTGCTATTGCGGCTTCCCGCTGGATCGGAAAGGGAAACGGAAAAGCGGCCGACAAGGCTGCAGTGGATGCCATGCGCAAGGTGTTCAATAAAATTGATTTTTCTGGAGAGATTATTATTGGAGAAGGCGCCAAGGATGAAGCGCCGGAATTATTTGTGGGGGAGAAATTAGGAACGGGCCGAGGCGCTGTAGTTGATATCGCGGTGGATCCGTTGGAATGCACGGATAGCGTGGCATACGGACGTCCGAATGCGCTTGCGGTTATCGCTACCGGTCCGCGCGGTTCATTATACAAAGCATTTGACGGATATATGGAAAAAATTGCCGTGGGTCCGGAAGCGCGGGATGTTGTGGATTTTGACATGCCGGTAAAGACCTTAATTAAAAAAGTCGCGCATACATTGGGAAAAGAAGTAAAAGAAGTTACGGTTGCCGTGCTTGACCGTCCGCGTCATAAAAATTTAGTTCAGCACATTCGCCAAGCAGGGGCGCGCGTGCGGTTGTTTACCGATGGCGATGTTGCCATGGCGATTGCCCCATGTTTACCCGAGTCTCCCATAGATATACTGTTGGGCATTGGCGGAAGCACGGAAGCGGTGTTGGCGGCCGCGGCGTTGCGTTGTTTGGGGGGAGAGATTCTTTGCCGCTGGAAGCCAAGCGATGAACGCCAACGCGCAGAACTGCAAAAACTGGGCGCGCGCGACGCGAAAAAAGTTTTTTCGGCGCGCGATTTGGCAAGGAGCGAGTATGTTGCATTTACCGCCACTGGCGTTATTGATGGGCCTCTCGCAGACGGTGTTGTGCTTGAGGGAGGCAGTATTATTACGCACTCGGTGGTAATATCTTTGCGCCCGCGCATGTTGAGATTTATAAAAACAAAGCATCTTTTGAAAGCGTGATGTGACAATATACAAAACAATAGACCTGTCCCTTAATAAATTTTAGAGTGAAATTTCAGAAATATGAGATGGGGCGCCGGTGAAAATTTTGAAGCGC
>SBBS01000007.1 GCA_005239605.1 bacterium
AATAAATTTTCGGCTAAAAATTCCCGAAATCCGGCCGGGGCTTGGTGAAAATTTCTTGCGTTAGCCCTGCTGGCGCTTCAAAATTTTCACCGGCGCCCCGTCTCATATTTCTGAAATTTCACTCTAAAATTTATTAAGGGACAGGTCTATTGCATCAAATACGTAATGTCCTAAAAATATAAATATCAAAGTAATAAAATTATTTTTTGCATTTTTATTGTGTTCACATTGCTTATCTTCTTACTAGTCATAGCGATCCTTGTTCTCAGCCATGAATTCGGCCATTTTATAGTCACCAAATGGAAGGGAATGCGCGTAGACGAATTTGGCTTCGGCTTTCCGCCGCGCCTCTTTGGCAAGCAATGGGGAGAAACGCTCTATTCTTTTAACTTGTTGCCATTCGGTGGATTTGTAAAAATCTGGGGGGAAGACGACATAGAAGGAACCGGTAACCCGCGCAATTTTGCTTCCCGGAGCGCGTGGGATCGATTTTTGGTGCTTGCGGCAGGCGTATTCATGAATTTTATTCTTGCTTATATTCTTTTTACCGCAGGGCATGCAATCGGTGTTCCAAGCATGGTGAACGCGGGAGAAACCGGACGTGATGTCGTAGTGCGCGTGGTGGAAGTAATTCCCGGATCCCCGGCCGCCGAAGCAGGCTTGCAATCGGGAGATTCTATTCTTGCTTTGATATCTTTATCTGATGAAACGGCGCTGATTTCGGAAATTGCGCAGGTGCAAGATTTTGTAAAAATGCAGGCAGGCGCCCGGATAACCATGGTGGTAGAACGAGCGAATGAAGAATTGCATGTGCCGGTTACTCTTCGAAAAGAAGCTCTGGCAGGCGAGGGTCTTTTGGGAATTGCGATGGCAAAAATCGGCATCGTGCGCACGCCGTGGTATCGCGCGCCATGGGAAGGATTATTGACGGCAATTTCCACCACAAGATTTGTCGCGGAAGGTCTCGTATTCTTTTTTGCCAATTTGTTTGATTCGGATGTTATAAGTTCCGTTGCGGGACCTGTCGGCATTGCGCAAGTCGCGGGAGAAGCGAGCGCGCTTGGGTTTGTGTATCTTTTGCAATTGGTGGCAGTGCTTTCTGTAAACCTTGCCGTCTTAAATATGTTACCAATTCCTGCGCTGGACGGCGGCCGCGTACTATTTTTGATAGTTGAAAAATTGCGCGGCAAACCGATAGGAATGCATATAAGCCAGTTTGCGCACACAGCCGGGTTTATAGCGTTGATTTTTTTGATGCTGGTGGTTACGTATTTTGATCTGACAAAAATATTTTAACTACAGCACTGTTTTAAAGCCGAGCTTTAAGCAAACTAAAGCATTGATGCAAAAAAGGTTAAAAAATTAATAACGGAAAAGCTCGGCTTTTGGCAATGCTGTAGATCTATCCCGTTAGAGATAGCATCTCTAACGGACTAGAGCGGCGGGGGGCATTATTTCTAACGGGATACACACATGACGGATATCAAAAAAGGAATATACCGGCACTATAAAGGCAAAAACTATTTGGTAATCGGGGAATGGTACTGTATGTGCCGCTTTACGGAGAGTTTCGCATTGAAATACGCCCCAAAGACATGTTCCTAGAAGAAGTTGACATGCCGGAATACAACTACAAAGGCCCGCGGTTTTGGTATATACAGGCAGAAAATGAGTGTGAGAAAGGATAACTCATGAAATATAACAAAGCATTTCATTCCAAAAACTGGAAACCTTTTCCTTATTCTCTTTCCTGTTATTTTTCAGCTCAATTTACCAAAAATGTAGACGACCGTCTTATATTTTGGTAATATAGCTTTTAGAGTATGAATATACTAACTTTTATATGAAAAGCTCATTATATGAAAGATAAACAAAAAATTATAAGCGGTTGGAGCAATGAGTTACTTCCGCAATTGCCTGAATATCATACCAAACTGCCGGTTAGTGATATAGTGTTAGGTATTATTGGCATTGCAAGCATAGTGAGTGTCGCCATTTTGGCGCCGAACGCCGTTCAGATTTTGAAATACGTTGAACCAGATCGCTGGAAAAAGAATAATCCGCGTTATCGTGTTGATGCAACACTACAAAGGTTTATAAAAGAAGGTGTTATAAAATTGGTCCACATAGAAGGTGAAACACCTCGTGTGCGACTTACCGCAAAGGGGAAGATGCGTTTTCGAAAGCTGCGGTTTTGCAAAAACATACCAAAAATATGGGATGGAAAATGGCGTGTGATGTTGTTTGATATAAAAGAGAAACAACGAAAGGTGAGAAATCATCTTCGCAGCGAACTTAGAACAATTGGGTTCCGAAAACTGCAAAATAGTGTATGGGTGTATCCGTATGAATGCGAAGAATTTCTCGCGTTGCTTAAGACGGATTTGATGCTTGGACAGGAGGCGCTTTATTTTGTTACGGAGAAAATGGAGGGAGATGCATATCTTCGTAAGTTGTTTTTTTTACCAAAACAGTAGGGTGCTTGATTGACTAATAAGAAGCGCTGTTGATTTATTACAAAAACATTGAACGACCGTTCAATGTTTTTGTAATTTTTTGATAAGTTGGAAACTGCCTCTTTTTCATTCATTAATGTAAGTGTTCACAAACTCCAGTACGTCAAAATCGCTATTTCTGTTATTAGCTAACGTGTTTTGGCGACCAGACCGCCAATTGGCGGTCTGGTCG
>SBBS01000050.1 GCA_005239605.1 bacterium
TCTTGCGTGAGCCCTGCTGGCGCTTCAAAATTTTCACCGGCGCCCCATCTCATATTTCTGAAATTTCACTCTAAAATTTATTAAGGGACAGGTCTAATCTCCGAATATATCTTCGGAACAATTTTTTGATATGAGTATTGTTCTTGCGCAAATTTCTCGCCTGCCTCGCCCATACGTTGGCGCAACGATGCGTCTTTTAATAACTTCTCTAACACCGAAACCCATTCTTCCGTTGTATTTGCAAGAAATCCATTTTCTCCGTCTCGGATTATATAGTTTGCTTCCCCCACAGGAGACGCAACAACCGGCACACCGCACGCCATATATTCCAGCGCTTTGAACGCGCATTTTGCGCGATTGAATAACGAATCTTCCAACGGCATAACACCGATATCAAATGCATATTCCTGAATGAGCTTTGGCGCCATATCCTCCTTCAACCAGTCTGCTGAATCAACAAATACCACTTCAAACGGAACATTTGAGAAAAATACATGAAGCGGCTGGTAGTTCTGCGAGCCCGCTATAACAAAACGAAACAGCACGCGCTTCTCATGAAGTTTCATAAAAACATCCTTTAAAACAGCAAAGTTCCCCGCCTTAAAATGCGCCTTCCCCTGTCCCACCCAGCCGACGGTCAATTGTTCACGATCCGCATGTGTTATTGCGTATCCGGCGTACAAATCGGTATCCAATGCGGTCGGCAGAAAAATACAGTTTGTATTGTATCGCTTCGCCCAATTAAAAATTTCGTGAGAACCGCAAAACACCGCATCCGCATGTTTGGCAAGCATGGCGCTTTTTTGCGGAGAATGAATCCATTCGGCATCATCCAAATCATACACAAGTTTTTTTCCGAAAAGCTTTTTTGCAAGAATAATTAACAAAACAAAATCCCATGGGAAGAGAGATTTGTGGACAAATATTATCTTGAAACTTGAAACTTGAAACTTGAAACTTGCATTGAAAAGCAGACGGAAATGAGATGGTCGGAAAGAAAAAGATGAATGGCTGACGCTGTGGATCACTTCGTAATTCCAGCTGTATTGTTTTTGCAGACGCTCCGCAACGCGCCACACGCGCTGGCGCGAAGAAGCAACGGAACCATCGCCTTTCGTAAAAAAAAGGATGTTCATATCTTGATAAATGCAGCTTTTTGCGTAAGAGAATAAATATCATGCGCGCGTTTGCTCCATGTATACTTTTTTGCGTCCAGCGCCGCCTGCCAACCCAATGCATTCCGTAATTGCTCGTCTTGCTGGAGCCGTTTTACCGCGCCTGCAAATGATTTTGCATCCGTATCCCGTATCAAAAGCGCGTTTTTACCGTCATGCAGCACTTCGTCATTGGCGCCTCCCGGGTGCGCGACAATAGGAACGCCTGCCGCCGCATATTCATAAATTTTAGAAGAGATGCTGCCTGGATACATGATCATGGGCGGTATAAGCAATACATCAGAAGCGACAAGATAAGAAAAAACTTTCCGCGGCGGCACGCGGCTCTCTATCATCAAACGATCTTCCACGCCATGCATACGCGCAACATTTCGGATTTGCTCTTCCTCATTATGTTTCATTCCCACAAGCAACAATTTCACGTTTGCAGAAAGTTGGGGCAGCATCGCAACAAGAACATCAACTTTATACCACCATGTTGACCCGATATACCCCATGAGAAATATATCGTCCGGAATTTGCAAGCGCGCGCGCGTTTGCTTCCGTAACAAACCTTTATTAACGGCGATAAACGCATCATCTACCGCATTTACATGCGTTACTACCGAATACGCGGCATCAGCGCCATACCATTGGCGCAATCGCTCTGTAATAAAAATCGCGCCGTGAGCCGCCTGAAATGCAAGGAGCCAAATCCCTTTCATAAACCGCCACTCATGGCTTCCGTGTATTTCAAACATAATTCGTTTCCGAAGAACAAAACGCGCCACAGAAACAATAAGCGCCAATCTCGGATCACGGAAATAGAGTATATCATAGTCACTGCGCATCCGAAAAATAGCAAGGAAAAGAGATCGCTTGCGCGGCGAAACATTCAGCGGAAACACATGCGTAACGCCTTTTGATTCAAAAATGTCCCGCGCGTTTTGCGGCTCATCGGCGGAGGAAAAAACGGTTACTGCGCATTCCGGCTCCTGGTTAAGGTACTCTGCCGTTTTTATGATATTGCGCGCATGAGCGCGGGAGAATGACAAACGAGCGCGTGTGATATAAAGAATTCGTATCATGCTTTCATATTACCCGCCCGGATAAAGATGGAGAATTTTTTTACCCCAATGAAACACTCTGGCGAGCAGTTTGCCTTTCGGTGTAAGCGCAAATGTTCCCTCATACTCTTTTATGTGCCCGCCGTACACCATGTCGCGAAGCCGCCGGCGCTGAAGCGCATGCGGATCATATCGCCTGCGTATTTCTTCCTCGGTCGCCGATCCGCCCGCTTCAAACATATCCGTGAGAATACGGCCGGAGATGCTTCTATCAAGGAGAAAATACACCTGCGCGTAGCTGAAAAACAAAAATATATACAACACCGCGCCGTTGGCATACGCCGCCGCGCGCGCGGCAAACGAATCAGCCATCAATAGAAACAAATTCGGAAACGGCGCCGTGAAAAAAAGAAGGGTGTAGACAAGAAAAAATAATTTTGCCATGCGCGACACCGCTTTCCAGGGTTCCTGCGGACGTCTGTGATAAAAAACGAGCGCGTGCGTCAATAAAAACAAAAAAAATACGCCGCCGCTTAAAAGATAGCTTTCAATCATAATGGAATTGCCATTTCTAGTTTATTGATAATATCTCCCCAATTATACCAAACATCGTATGCGGTACATAGAAATAATACACAACAGACGCCCGCAAACACTCGCCAATGAATCGGACGGCTCTTGAAAAAGGAAACCGCAAAAATCGCAAGAAACGGAAACAACGCATAACGATAACGGGTTTCCACAATAAACGGAATAACAGAAAGCGGCTGGAGGATTGCAAACGCAATAAACAAGCGATGTGTTGTATTTTTGTGTTCTTTCCAAAAAAGAAATGCGCCCGCTATGCCCCCAATCATAAGAGCCGCCGTCCATGCGCCGGAAACTAGAAGCGTAACAAGCCGCTGCGACGGATAACCTGCAAGATGAATCCAAAAACCCGTAGGTCGCGCGAGACTAAAATAAATCGCGGTTTTGCGCCATTGCAATTCCAAGAATTGAAGCGGCGTTTCCCATAAAAACTCTCTATATTTTTGCCATGCAATGCGGCTAAATTCCACGCTGTGAAATGTATTGCGAACTTCTTGGATTTCAGGCGTTTTTACAAACCCGCCGGCGGCATCCGGGTTGTTCCCCACCCATAAATCCAATCCGCCGGCGGTTGTGGTAAGAATAAATGAATCATAACGGGCGCTCATGTAATAAGACCATGGGCCTATTAAAATCAATGCGGGGAGAAATATAAGAACACTCGCAAGAAATCTCCGCCGCCGCAAAAATATCGCGAGCGCCGACAAAAACGGTAAAATAGCAACCGGACGGACAAGAATGGCAAGCGCCCATAACAATCCCGCAAGAGCTTGTTTGGATGTGTCCTGAAAAAAACGCAAGGAAGTATAAACAGCCGATAAAAATAAAAAAAGAAAAAGCGTCTCTGTGAGCAAAAGACCATTCACCACAATGAGATCGGGGGCAAATCCAAATAAGCCCGCCGAAAAAAGCCATACCCGTTCTTGATGCGGAAACAACATGCGCGCAATAGCGTACACCAATACCACCGAAGCTCCCCGCAACAACGCATGCAAAATCCACACAATCCATATACGATGCCCAAAAATTTTATAAACTGCCGCGAGAAAAAATTCATACCCGGGCCCCACGCGCGCAATCGCATCATCATGTTCCGGTTGCGGCGCATTCGCGCGCTGTTCTATATATCCATACCCGCCGGCAAGATTCTGCGCAATTGCGTCATACGCCTCCGCATCCACACGCGGACGATCATGATAATAAAAGGAATAGGCCGCGCTTATAAGCACGACCACCGCTGTAAGAACAAAAAGTTTTGAATCAAAAAGTTTCATCATCTATCAAACAAATTAAACCATATAATGGCGCCGACTGCCTGCAAGCCGTCCCGCCAGCCAATCTTTTTTCCCTCCTCATACGTTCGTCCGTAATAGTTAATAGGAACTTCGTATACGCGCCATTTGCCGTGCGCCACGCGCGCGGTAATCTCGGGTTCAATGGTAAACCGATTGGATTTCAACCGCGGCGCTATGTGATCCACAACCTCCCGCCGAAAAACTTTATATCCCGTTTCCATGTCTGAAAGGTCTAAATTGGTAAACGCATTGGAGAGGATTGTCAGCAAGGTATTTCCTACGCGGTGCCAAAAATAGAGCTTCCGTCGCCGTACCCCATCAAAACGAGATCCATAGACCACATCTGCGATGCCGTCTAGAATAGGCTTTAAGAGTACAGGATAATCAGACGGGTCATATTCCAAATCCGCATCTTGAATCAATACAATATCGCCTGTTACTTGGGCAAACCCGCGCTTCAGCGCGGCGCCTTTCCCGCGATTTTTTTCAAAAAAGATGTATTGAATCGTATCTTTGAGATTTGGAGAATCTTTATACTTTTCCTTAATTCTCCCAACTAACTCTTTCGTTCTGTCGGAAGAACCGTCATCTATTACAATAATTTCATAATTCAGACCCAACGTAATGCCGCTGATTGCTTTCGTTACAATATTCTCAATTACGTTTCCGATGAACCGTTCTTCGTTGTATGTGGGAATTATAATAGAAAGTTTTTGCATATTCATGTGCACTCCTCTTATACGGTCTTCAGCCAACGCGGATTACTAATGCTCCACTGAATAGTTTTACGAAGCGACTCCTCAAATGACATGGGTATCTGCCATCCGAGTGAACGCATGCGTTCTCCATCCAAGGCATACCGCAAATCATGCCCGGGCCGCGATGAATGGAAATCAACCATTTCATATCGCAGCGGTTTTCCCAATTCACACGCGATAATCTTTGCGAGCGCGAGGTTATCAACTTCCCGCTCTCCCACAATATTATACTTTTCCCGAACGGCGCCGTGTTTCAATAAAAAGAGAATTGCAGACGACACATTTCGGGCGTGAATCCAAAACCGGCTGCCCGGCTTCGTTTTTGCCGCATCGGCATGGATAACAACCAAACCACCCGCTTCCACCGTATTAATTGTTTTGGGAATAAATTTTTCCGGATGCTGGCGCTCCCCGAACACGTTCATGGTATGCGTAATAAGCACGGGAACACGATATGTGTTTGCATACGCAAGCGCAAGCTCTTCCCCTCCCGCTTTTGTCGCCGCGTAGGGATTTGAAGAATTATAACGATCCCACTCCTTATACGCAACCCCTGCAGGCGCAGGGCCAAACACTTCATCGGTTGAAAAATAAATCATGCGTTCCAACCGCGAAAGAGTTCGCGCAAAATCCAGCACACGCATAGCGCCAACTACATTTGCCATGACAAACGGCTCCGGGTTTTCAATAGATTTATCCACATGCGTTTCAGCGCCCATGTGTACAATATACGAAACGTTTCCGATCTCCTGCGCAAGCCCCGCTTCCAGAGGATGCGTGAAATCCGCCGCAAGAACAAGAACGCGCTTGTCATTAAACACTTGAATATCGCGAAGGCGATCAAAGCCGTTGGACGCATAATTAAGCTTATCCATCACCACCACATCCCAATCGGTATTCTTGAGGATGTGCTCTACAAAATGGTGCGCGATAAACCCGCAGCCGCCCGTTATCAATATGCGATTTTTTCCCGGAACCATCATGACTCTATTATAACGCTATTTAATTATTAATAGGATAACCATTGAAATAGGGCGCTTTTCCGTATACCATACACTCGTATGACCAAGCGCACAATTCTCATATTCGGCGCCCATCCGGACGATGTGGAAATAGGCATGGGCGGCGCTATAAAAAAACTTTCTGATACACACCGCATCATAAGCTGTGTCGCCACTTTACCAAACCTAAAAGACGCGCGCAAAAAAGAAGTATCCGAAGCCGCTCGCATTTTGGGTATTCACGCCATCCGTCATCTTGCGCTCTCCCCCCAAACATTCGGTTTCAATAGACAAACAGTGAAAACTATGGATGCTCTTATAGAAGAATACAAACCTCATAGCGTTTTTACCCAGTGGATCGGAGACTCCCACCAGGATCACGTGCACCTTACCCAATGCGTGCTTGCCGCCGCGCGCCACAATCACTTCAATGTTCTCATGTATGAACAGGCAATTCCCGGCGGCATTACGCATTCCGCATTCCGCCCGCAATTATACATTGATGTCTCCGCGCAGATGGAAGATAAAATCGCAAGCATCCTTGCGCACAAAACACAGCACAATAAATATGGCGAAGGATGGATACAAGGCGTACGCGGCCGCGGCATGCATCGGGGATATCAGATAAAAACAGAATATGCGGAAGCGTTTGAAGTTGTAAAAATTAAGGAAGATCTGGGACTCCTATAACTTTCTATGATCGTCGCATGCCATCAGCCTAATTACTTGCCGCATCTCGGTTTTTTTCACAAAATGAAAGAAGCTGATGCGTTTGTACTGCTTGACTCCGTTCAATTTTCAGATGGATTCTACCAGCACCGAAACCGCGTCCGAAAAGAAGGCGGCTGGAAATGGCTTACGATTCCCGTAGAGCGCTCGTTTCAAAAAATCCAAGATGTGAATATAAAACACCATGTGCAACTTTCAGGACGCCCGTGGAATCTCTATCACTGGGACACGATTCAGCATGCCTACGCAAAAACGCCTTATTTTAAAGATTACGCGCCTGCGCTAGAAGCAATTTTTAAAAACGGACATTCGTTTGAGCGTCTGGCAGATTTTACCATAGAGTTTATTACACACCTTAAAACTATAGTAGGCATCGCCACTCCCCTTATAAGGTCATCTGCGCTCAACATTGACGCAAAAGACGCATCAGAACGGCTCGCCGTTATCACAAAAAAACTGGGCGGCACTACATACCTATCGGGCCCGAGCGGCGGCAGTAAATACGAACTCCGCGAAGAACCGTTTCAAGAACAAGGCATCGCAATTGCTCACCAGCATTTTATCCATCCCATCTACGAACAATATCATGGCAAGAAAGACGGCCTTTTTGAAAAAAACCTCTCCGCGATTGATGCGTTGTTTAATATGGGAACATTGCCATTGTGAAAATTGCATTAAATATAAGAAAAAATGTTCTATATGGCCGACAATGTACAAAATTATAAATCAAGGCCATCGGAGAACATTTTTTCTTATATTTAATGCAAACGCCTCTATACAGGCATGTATCAACTATTCATTACCGCATCAATCACATACGCCGCCTCTTCATCTGTCATGCCTGCGTATATTGGCAATGTTATCACGCGTGACAGCACATCTTCCGCAACGGAAAAATCCCCTTCTTTGTATCTGAATTCTTTTTTATAAACCGGCTGTAAGTGGCAAGGCGGCCAGTAGCTGCTGCCGGTGGCAACCCCCGCTTTTTTCAGACGCTCTCCCAATGCTTTGCGATGCGCGGCAGTATCAACCAAAAGCGGATATTTATAGTAACCGCATATTGATTCCGGCAGAAGTAAAAATGGTTTTAGGAAAGCATGCTCTTGAAATATTTTGTCATATTTTTTTGCAACTGCCATACGCTTCTCAACAATTTCTGATAAACGTTTTGTTTGCACATATCCCACAAGCGCTTGCGGTTCTGAAAGCATCCAATCATTGCCAAGCCGATCCTGAATGCCGCGCGATTTGTCTTCTCCATGGAATCGAAGCGAACGCGCGATGCGTGCTAACTCGCCGTCGTTTGTGGTAATAATGCCCCCTACGCCGCCCGTGGTTATCACCTTGGTGGCAAGGCATGAAAAAATTCCAACATCTCCCCACGCCCCCGCTTTTACATCCTTGTAAGAAGAACCGTGAGCATGAGCGGCGTCTTCCATAAAAAAGAGGTTGTGTGTGCGGCATAGAGACTGAATTTCTTCAATCTGCGGCGTTATGAATCCCGCCACATGCACTAACACCACGCCGCGTGTTTGAGGAGTAATACGTTTTTTTACATCGTCGGCATCAAGACAAAGCGTGCGCGCATCCATATCGGCAAGAACCGGCTTTCCTCCCGCATACAAAACCGCGTTTGAAGTGGCAATAAAGGTATTTGTCGGCGTAATAACTTCTTTATCTTTCACATAAAAGTAACGATACGCAATTTCCAAAGCCGCCGTGCCGGAGCTTACGGCTATCGCGTGCTTTGTGCCAACAAACCGCGCAAACTCTTCTTCAAAAGCGGAAAGAAACTTCCCTTTTATAAATCGCCCCGAGGAAAGTATTTCTTCCATGCCTTCCAGAATTTCCTCTGCATCTTCCGGAGGAAAATATGGTTTTGTTGTTGGAATGTTCATGTTTTAATTTCAGATTTCAAATGTCAAATTTCAAATTTAATCAAACATCTCTCGCACACCTTCTTCAAACAGTACTGATGGAAAATCCGGAAGCACAGTTTGCAAACGCTTCACAGAAAGCGCACGGTCAGCGGCAGGTCGGTCATTGCTTTGTTGATAGACAACGGAAGGCGCCTTGAGACCTTTTTTCTTTGCAATATCCATAACCGTATCAGCAATTTCCCGAATAGAACGCGAAACATTGCTGCCTACATTATATATGAGAGGAAGATTTTTTGGAGTTTCGTTTGCAAGCAGATTTTTCACCCCTGCCACCACATCCCGCAAATGTATATAATCTGCGCGCTGTAATCCATCTCTTTTTATCATGAGAGGATCACCCTTTTTTATAGCGGCTACAAAACGCGTAATGACATTCTTGCGCTCAATGCCAAGCGGGTTTTTCCCGTATATATTCGCAGGTCGTAAAATTACAACCGGCGCATCTCTAAGCTCGCGTTCCGCGGCAAGTTTCAGTACGCCGTATACCGTATCTGGTTTCGGTTCCACGTCTTCCTGAAGCGGGAGTTCCCGCGGTTTGAAATTCATATACACCGCCTGTGTGGAAAAGTGAATCAACGGCGAAATTTGTAATTCTTGCACTGCACGCAAAACCGCGCGCGTTCCATAGACTATTGTTTGAAATGCCTCCCAAGGCCTCTCTATACAAAATTTTTCGGTGGTGGGAGAAGCGGTATGAATCACGGCGTCCGCGCCCCGCAGAGTTCCCATGATCTTTTTTTCGTCGGTAATATCCCCCGCAACAAGTTCGATCATGTCGCCGAAATTCTTTTCCAAAATCGAAAAATTCTCGTCATGTCCGAATCCCACAATCCGGCGCCCCTCCGCAATAAGATTATGCGCAATCGCGCTTCCCACATATCCGCCAATACCGGTTATTACAATCTTTTGATTAGTCATGCTTTTTTATAAATTGAATGATATCCTTTGCGCGAGTTTGCCAGCTTTGGTCTAAAAAGATGCGCCGCGCCTGATTCGCTTTTTTTTGATACGCATCGTAATCACCCAAAATTGATTGTATGCCTTTTACAAGCGCTTCCGCATCGCTCGCTTTTACAAACGTAACCAGCGATTCATCTGCCACATCGCGCAACGCAGGAACGTCTGAAAACACAACCGGAACACCCGCCGCAAGAGATTCACGCGCTTTCAATGGAGACGCGTACGCGGCAATATCCGGAAACGCAGTCGAAAGCAAAACCACAATGACGTCGGATGCCGCATAATACGCGGCAACTTCCTCCGGGCGCGCACGCTCTGCAAAATGCGCGCATGAAAATCCTTTATAGGACTTAATGCGTTCTATTTCCCGCAAAACTCCTCCCACGGAAAGAAATAATACATCAGACATCAACTCCGCAGCCGCTAAAAATGTGCTGATGTCGCGTTCCTCTGTTGGTTTCCCTATCATGGTCACCACGGGTTTATCAGGGGACAGTCCGAGTGTGCTCCGCGCGAGTTCCTTTTTTGGCATTACACGGAAAAAATTCGCGTCAAACCCGTTGCCGCGCACCAGCACATGTTCATTTGGAATCCCAAACAACTTTTGAAACACAGTTGCTTTTTTTTCGCTTGTCACCACCACCCCGCGCGCGTACCGAAACACCCGCCGGTAGATAAACGCCGGATAGCGAGCAAACGAATGGGCTTCAAAGAAAAAATTATTCCGAAATTGCGGGGATACAAAAGATAGAATGAATGCGGGCAGGGGCTCACGCACATAAAATACCGTACCCGAAGGACACTGGCGTATTATATTCAATAAACCTCGCACAGCGCGCATCATACGCAATCTCCCGCGCGAAATGCCTAATGTGCGGACAAAGAACGCGTGATGAATGCTGTTTTCATAAAAAATAGTTTTTGCATCTCCTGCCATATCTCCCACCACAAGCGTAAAATCGCACAACCCCGAAAAAGCCTCGGACATTTTTAACACTTGCAGGCGATTCGCAAAAGATGAAGGGTAAGTAAATGTTGTAAGATAGCAAAAATTCATATTGATAAAATTGAAAAATTGTTGTAGAATAATGCTACAATGGATACGGAAAAAATTCAAAACTTTGGATGCAACCTCACCGATCCAAAATTACAGGAGGCGCTTTTTTCTATCGCCTCCCTGCCGCAAATATCGCGGCCGCTGGTATGCCTTCCCGATATTCATTTGAAAGAAAACACGGAAGCTCCGTGTTCTTTTGCGGCAGCAGCAGAAAACCACATTATTCCGGAACTCTCCGCACCTTCTGTGGGATGCGGCATGGGCGTTATCGCAACTTCTCTTTCACGCGCCGATATAACATCTGAAAAACTGGAAATGTTTTATCAGCGCATGCAGGACCATTTGGGTCCGCGTTATGGCTTGCTGGAAAATGTGTTTTTGTGGCTCGGGCTTAAAAAACGGCCGCTTCAAAAATATGATCTTTCTAAAAACGAATTAGCAAACGTCATTGAACAGGGCGCGAAAGCCGTGCAAAAAAAATATACGTTGCCGCCTGATATTCTGCAGCATATAGAATACAATGGCGACAGTATGGACGAAGAAACCCGCCGCATGTTCCCGGCGGCGGCCATTCTTCCACGCGCCGCCTGGGCAACCGGCCGCCATGACATAGGATACGGCTTCAAAGGAAACCATTTTTTGGAAATACAATACATTGAAACCATAACCGATGAAGCGACAGCCAGCGCGTGGGGTCTCCGCAAAGATCAGGTTATAATTATGTATCACGGCGGCGGGGGCGCTGTTTCCTATTACATGGGGCGTTACTTTGCGAACCGGAAGAAAGACCGCAATAAATTCCGCTCGCGCGTGTTCCAAAATTTCGGAAAGTTTTTATTCCACTTCGCATCAGGGGAAGGTATCAGGCACGCGCGCGAACGCTGGCGGTATTATTTTAACCCCCGCCCGTTTGAAGCGATTCCTGCCAATACATTTGAGGGCAAACGTTTAATGGCATCCATCAAAGCATCACTAAATTACAGTTATGCGTTTCGCCTTGCCATCGGAAAGCGTGTTCTGGATGCGCTGCAGGAAACGTTCGGTCCCGGCACAACAGCATTCCTTTTGTGGGACAATATCCATAACTCCATTCGAGAAGAAAGAATAAACGGCAAAAATTTTATAGTGCACCGCCATACGGCAACCCGCGTGCTTGAGGAGAAACCCGTTTTAATATCCGGATTTAACAACACAAGCTCTTATATAGGAAAAGGTCTTTCCAAAGGAGAAGATATTCTTTTTTCCGCAGACCATGGCGCGGGAGAAACCATAAAACAGCACATACTAAATAATAAATCGCAAAAGCATCCAGACAGGCACGAAACGGAAATTCATATCACTAAACCACCCTATAAAAAAAAAGTCCCCCATATTACAAACGAGGGGCTGAATGCCGTGGTGCGGCCGCTTGAAGAAATGAACATTGTGAGCGCGGTCGCCTACACACGGCCAATCGCGGTGTTTAAGGGGTAGACTACTCCTCTACTTGCTGCAAGTAAGGTTTTTCTCTATTTTTCTTTTCAAACAACTCCCAAAGCAACTGCTCTTTATGGGAGTTTACCTTACCAGTTGCTTCCACAAGAATAAACAAAACAATCACAAGAGTGTATAAAAAAGCTGCAAGGTAAGGAGTTTGCGTGAAAAAAAGGCACATATGTTCTTTCCATGGCTGAGGCGGCCTCCAACTAAGTGCTAGAAAAAAACTTGCAATCACAACCCCAAAAACAATACTTTTGACAATGCCCCTACGTCTTGCCTTTCTTCTCACCTCCATCAGTGTGTCGGCATATGAAACCTCAAATTTGTTTTGCAACGCATCATAATACTCTCTAAAATGCGTGCCGCAGTGCGGACATGATTCTGGTTGATAATTAATATTCATAGAGCATCCTTTTTCAATTCAGTATTTTTATGACCATACGTCTCTCGAAACTTTTGATACGCCTGCTTCTCCTCGATATCCGCGTTTTCAAAAACAAGTAGGGCACCTACCATAGCCGCCATGATTGGTATAAAAACAGGCACAAGAAGCAAAATGACGTCCTTTTCCCACATATGATTGGCCAACTTAAGAAAACCGCTCCACGACCAACCACCCAATCCAAAGAAAAAACATATTAGTAAAAAGTCAACCAAAACCCCAATCCACATGCCGCGCCAATACCATTTCTTGATGCGGATCATCCCCAAATTGTGAAAGTACTGCCCCCATTCTCTGTTAAAATCCTGTCTGCACTTTTCTTCCAGACCATCTAGACAGTGATTACATTCCGGACAATACATACTATATCCTCCTCTCAATTAAGTTAAAACCTTTATATGTAAGATATATACTAGCGTTGTTTATGTCAATGGTTAGGGATAGAGTATACCCTTATCCATTTGTGTAAACAACGCTAGTATATCTTATATTTGATACTATATGTTATATTATTTTATATGAAGTTTTCTTGCGAAAATATATCATCTTCTGAAGTAATGAAAAAACTGGACCGCATACGTGCCCATGCGCCCGAATTGGCGCATCCGCTGGTATGCCTGCCAAACATTCACCCAAAAACAGGGCTGGAGTCCCCGCCGCAATTTGTTGCCGCAACAAAAAATACCATTGTGCCGCAGCTTACGGCCCCGGCCATGAACTGCGGCATGAGTTTGTATAAAACAAACATCACGCGGTATGATTTTTCCGAAGAGTTTTTAGACAACTTTGCCGCACGTCTCCGCGCGGGCGCGCATCCATGGATTGGCAAATGGAAAACAGCTCTCCAATGGATCGGACTTTATAGCCGCCCTGCAACTGTCTACGACCTTACCAAAGATGAACTCAAGGATATCTTTCTGGGCGGCGCGCCCGCGGCAGTCAAACGCTACCGCCTGCCGAAAAACGAGACAGAGCGCATGGAGTATGGCGGATGCATGCTTTCGGAAGAAGAAAAAAAAGAAATAAACCTCATGCATTTGGTGCCGCGCTCCGCATGGATCAACGCGCGGCACGAAATGGGCTATAACTTCGGGGGGAATCATTTTCTTGAAATTCAATATGTTGAAAAAATTGTAGACGAAAAAACCGCAAACCAATGGGATCTGCGGGAAGACCAGATAGTGCTTTTCTATCACGGCGGCGGAGGACATGCCGCGTATCATTTGGGGCGGTATTTCGGCAGACGCGAAAAAAATACGGCGTTTGAAAAACTGATACTCTTTTGGTTAAAACTTTTTTTTCATTTCGGCTCATGGAAAGGCATACGGCATCTGAGGGCACGCTGGCGCGCATATTTTTCACGCATGCCATTCCCCGCCACCCCGCTCAACTCACCCGAAGGAAAACGTTTGATGCAATCCATAAAAATCGGACTCAATTACGGCTATGCGTTCCGGACAGCGCTATTGCGGCGCATAAACGATGCATTGCCAAAAGGATCGGCATCGTTCCTGTGGGACGCGGCGCATAACTCCGTTATGGAAGAGGAAATAAACGGCGAACGAATTATTATGCACCGGCAAGATGCTGTCCGCGTATTTGACGGAAAACCGGTCATGATAGCCGGATTCAATACGCTCTCGTACCTCGGTATCGGGCAGAAAAATACCGATTCAACCCTGCGCTCCGCAACACCGTCCGCCGGAAAAACAATCATCCGTTTCAAGGAAGAAGGCAAAAGCAGAGAAGACCCGCAACACATCCTGTTTATTTCAAAACGAAAAGAAAAAGAATTGAAAAAGATGCCTCAGCAGTCTCCCGAAGGATTATTTGCCGTAACAAACAAACTGGAACAAGCCGGAATCATAAAACCAGTGGCATATTTACGGCCGCTTGGGACCATCAAAGGACACTAGTGCTTAATGAAAAAGCTTAGAAAATTAAGGAAGTCTTGCAAGAAAAATTCATCTGTTTGAGCGCTCGCCAAAAGCGAGGCGCAGTTATGAATTTTGTTTGCAAGACGCCTATAATAGACCTGTCCCTTAATAAATTTTCGGCTAAAAATTCCCGAAATCCGGCCGGGGCTTGGTGAAAATTTCTTGCGTGAGCCCTGCTAGCGCTTCA